>DOSQ01000005.1 GCA_003512125.1 Acidaminococcaceae bacterium | reverse complement strand
CGGTTTCCGGTTCTGACTTTAAAGTGTTTAATAATATCATTGCCGACGGCGGCATTGTGAAAGCTATCAACGTTAAAGGAGACGCCAACATTCCCCGCCGGGAACTGGACGGACTGGTTGATTTTGTGGCAATCTACGGCGCCAAAGGCCTGGCCTGGATGCAGATCCAGCCGGACGGCAGCGTGAAATCCCCGATCGCCAAGTTCTTTGACGAAGCCCATCTGAACAAAATTAAGGAAACGGCCAGCGCGGAACCCGGCGACCTGTTGCTGTTCGTAGCGGATAAACCGGCTACCGTGGCCCAGGCGTTGGGAGCTCTGCGTATTGAAATGGCAAAACGCATGAACCTGATCGATAAAGACAAACTGTGCTTTACCTGGGTTACCCGTTTCCCGATGTTTGAGTGGAACGAGGATGAAAAACGCTGGGTTGCCATGCATCATCCGTTTACGGCACCCTGCGACGAAGATCTGCCCATGCTGCAGACCAATCCCGGCAAAGTGTATGCCAAAGCGTACGACATGGTGCTGAACGGTGTCGAACTTGGTGGCGGTTCCATCCGTATCCATCGCCGCGATGTGCAGAACGCTATCTTTGAAGCTATCGGTCTTACCGATGAGGAAGCGCAGGAAAAATTCGGCTTCATGATGCAGGCGTTCGAGTACGGTGCGCCTCCCCATGGAGGACTGGCCTTCGGTCTGGACCGTATGATCATGCTGATGGCAAAACGTCCGTCCATCCGCGACGTCATCGCATTCCCGAAGACCCAGAATGCCAACGACATGATGAGCGAAGCACCCAATGTAGTAGACGAAAAACAGCTGCGTGAGCTGCATATCCGCCTGTCGTTGCTGGCAAAAGATAAGAAACAGCAGTAAAAATCAGGCACAGGAGTGCACCAGAAGGATAGAACGGAAAGATTTTGTTTTGCATTGTGTACATCCTTAACAAACGGAAAGTAAAGCAAACTGTTTTTGTAAAAATTGTGTTAAATGAAATGTAAAGACAGACCCGGAGCATTGAAAAAATGCTCCGGGTCTGTTATAGTATAAGTGTAAGGATTTGCAGATGCAATTGTGATTCCGGATTAACGGAACGAAAGTCTGTAAACAGATAACTAAATATTTTTAAAAGTTACCCTGCGATGTTCGTTACATCCTTCTACGTGCTGAGCCAACGAATTTACTAAGGGAGCCTGATGTCGCGCCTTTCAAAAACCAGCCTCCTTCGAGTGGACTTTTGCGACTGGCGGTAAGGCACCCACCTGCACATGCAGGTTCAATACTCTGAAGATGAACGGCATTGTGGGGCAATTTGCTTATATGCGGATTTGCTCCATAAAGAGAAAGAAAAGGAAAGACGCAAGCAACCGTTCCCGGTTTTGCGGCGTCTTTTTCTTTGCAGATTCATTGACATTATCCGTGATTTTGCGTATAATTTTATAGTTAATATAATTTGTTTATAATAGTAAGATGTTTTATAAACGCAAAAGGAGAGAGAACCTATGAAGTACATGAGCGGTAACGAACTCCGCGAACGGTTTTTACGATTTTTTGAAGAACGGGGGCATATGCGGCTGCCCAGCGCGTCCCTGATCCCCCAGGATGATCCGACCCTGCTTTTGATTGGCGCCGGCATGGCTCCTTTCAAACCTTTCTTTACCGGTAAGATGAAGCCGCCTTCCCCCCGTGTGACTACCTGCCAGAAGTGCGTGCGCACTGGCGATATTGAAAACGTGGGACGTACCGCCCGCCATCATACCTATTTTGAAATGCTGGGAGATTTCTCCTTTGGCGACTACTTCAAAAAAGAGATTATTCCCTGGAGCTGGGAGTTCCTGACCAAAGAACTGGAACTGCCCGGTGATAAACTGTACATTACCATCCATACTTCCGACGATGAAGCATACCAGATCTGGCATGATGTTGTTGGAATTCCGGATGAGCGGATCATGCGTCTGGAAGATAACTTCTGGGAAATTGGCAGCGGCCCCTGCGGCCCCTGCTCGGAAATCCATATCGATTTAGGGCCCGAACGGGGCTGCGGTAAACCGGACTGCGGCCCGGCCTGCGACTGCGGACGGTTCCTGGAACTGTGGAACCTGGTATTCACCCAATTCAACCAGAACGAGGATGGCACCTATACGCCGCTGGAACATAAGAACATTGATACCGGCGCCGGCCTGGAACGCATTGCGTCCGTGCTGCAGGGAAAGCCTTCCAACTTTGAGACGGACTTGATTTTCCCCATTATTGAATACGCCAGCAGGGAAAGCGGCGTTGCCTACAACGCGTCCCCGAAGACCGACGTGTCCCTGAAGGTCATTGCTGACCATGCCCGCAGCCTGACCTTTATGATCGGCGACGGCATTTTGCCTTCCAACCTGGGCCGCGGGTACATTCTGCGCCGGGTGTTACGCCGTGCGGTGCGTCACGGACGCCTGCTGGGCATTGACCGTGAATTTTTAGGCGGCGCGGTGGATGTGGTGGTTTCCATGTACGGCGACCACTATCCGGAGATTCGTGAGAAACAGGATTATATTAAGAAAGTCATCCACATGGAAGAAAGCAGCTTCCTGAAGACCCTGAAGAGCGGCAGTGATATGCTGGACGGGGAGATTGTCCGTCTGAAAGAGGAAGGAAAAACCGAACTGGATGGCAGTATTGCTTTCAAACTGTCCGACACCTTCGGTTTCCCGAAAGAACTGACAGCGGAAATTCTGGAAGAACACGGCATGACCTTAGATGAAAAGGGCTTTGCCGAAGCGTTGGAGGTACAGCGCAAGATGGCCCGCGATGCCCGGGACGACAAAACCGGACGTCCGGTAATCTACAATGACCGGGATCTGAACGCAGCAGACTTAAAAGTGGATGAGTGCGCGCATTGCGGTAAGGTCATGAAAGTGTATCCGGTAGCGGACGCACAGCCGGTCGATTCCGTTTCGGACGGCAATGACGCGGCAGTGATTTTGGACGTGACCGGGTTCCATGCGGAAGGCGGCGGCCAATTAGGCGATATTGGTGTGATTAAAGCGCCGGCCGGACTGATGCGTGTCACCAAAACGAAAAAGCTGCCGGACGGCGTTACCTATATGGCGGGTACTGTGGAAGAAGGAACCATTGCGACAGGCGATGAAGTTACCTTTGAAGTGGATACCGTCCGCAAATCTGATATCGCCCGGAACCATACGGCCACCCATCTGCTGCAGGCAGCGCTGCGCAGAGTGCTGGGCGACCATGTCAATCAGGCAGGCAGCTATGTAGGTCCGGACCGTCTCCATTTTGACTTCTCCCATTTTTCTGCTGTAACGCCGGAAGAACTGGCGCAGGTAGAAAAGATGGTCAACGAGCAGATTCTGGCGGCCAAGACCGTTACCTTTGAAGAAGTACCCATTGAAGAAGCGAAAAAACGCGGCGCTATGGCGCTGTTCGGTGAAAAATACGGCGCTGTGGTGCGCGTCGTGACCGTTCCGGATTTCTCTATGGAACTGTGCGGCGGTGTACATGTAAGCAACACGGCCCAGATCGGTCTGTTTAAAATCGTCAGCGAATCTTCTACCGGTGCCGGTGTGCGCCGTATTGAAGCAGTCACCGGTTTCGGCGCGCTGCAATATGTGGAAGGATTGGAAAAGACTATCGGGAATGTAGCGGCTAAACTGCATTGCCGCAACACGGATGTGGAAGAACGTTTGGATGTGCTGGCGGCAGAAGCCAAAGAAGCTTCACAGAAAGTTAAGGCACTGGAAAGCAAGATGGCTGCGGCGGCAGCTTCCAGCGCGGCAGATCAGGTGAAGGACATAAAGGGAGTCAATGCGCTGGTACAGAAAGTCAGCGTATCTGATGTAAATGCCCTGCGTACCATGGGCGATCAGCTCCGGGATAAGACCGGCGGCGTAGTGGTGCTGGCTTCCGTATTCGAAAACGGTAAGATCGGTATCCTGGCCATGGCCCATAAAGACGCAGTAGCCAAAGGCATTCATTGCGGAAAGATCGTGAAAGAAGTGGCGGCCCTGTGCGGCGGTGGCGGCGGCGGTCGTCCGGATATGGCACAGGCCGGCGGCAAGGATGCGGCTAAAGTGGACGAAGCACTTCAGGCTGCCTGGGGTGTAATTGAAAGTCAGGTCAAGTAATCTGAAACGGTTTTATTGGTTTTGATAATATAAGTACTGCAAAAGCAGTTTTGCGTTGAATTGCAGTGAGATAGGAGTTAGTTATCATGAGTGAAGTTCGCGTACGTTTTGCCCCCAGTCCCACGGGCAATTTACATGTTGGCGGCGCCCGTACCTGCCTGTTCAACTGGCTGTTTGCCAGAAGCCAGGGCGGCAAGCTGGTGCTGCGTATTGAAGACACTGACCCGGCCCGTTTTCAGGAAGGCTCGGTGGGGCAGATTATCCGGAGCATGAAATGGCTGGGCCTGGATTGGGATGAAGGCCCGGAAGTAGGGGGGCCGTGCGAACCGTATTACCAGTCCCAGCGTACGGAAATTTATCAGAAATATATTCAGCAGTTACTGGATGAAGGCAAGGCGTATTACTGCTTCTGCACGCCGGAAGAACTGGAGGCGCAGCGTGAGATCCAGCGGCAGAGGAAGCAGCCGTTCCGTTACCCCCGTACTTGCCGTAATCTTTCCAAAGAGGAAGTGGAGCGCAGGCTGGCTGCCGGCGAACCCCATTCCATCCGGTTCAAGATTCCCATGAAAGGGAACATGCGTGTGAAGGATCTCATCCATGGCCGCATGGATTTTGACCTGACCCAGTTTGATGATTTTGTCATCGCCAAGACGAACGGCACGCCCACTTACAACTTTGCCGTTGTGATCGACGACCATCTGATGGGTATGACCCATGTGCTCCGGGCGGAGGAACATATCCCTAACACGCCGAAACAGATTCTCCTCTACGAAGCATTGGGCTTCCCTGTGCCGGAGTTCGGTCATATGTCCATGATTCTGGCGCCGGACCGCAGTAAGCTGTCCAAACGGCATGGCGCCCAGTCGGTGGAAGAGTTCCAGGCGATGGGCTATCTGCCGGAAGCATTGCTGAACTATCTGACCCTGTTAGGCTGGTCCCCGGAAGGCAATCAGGAGATCATCAGCAAAGAAGAAACCGTAAAACAGTTTGACATGAACAAGATGTCCCACAAAGGGGCGGTGTATGATATCAAAAAGCTGTACTGGATCAACGGCCAGTACCTGCAGAGCCTGCCGCTGGAACGTATCGTCAACGATGTGAAACCGTTCTTTTTGAAGGACGGGCTGGTGACAGAGGAATGGCTGCAGGACGAAGCGAACCAGAAGTACCTGGCTCATCTGGTGGAAGTAGTGAGGGTTCGCGTGAAAACGCTGCAGGAGATCGTGGACGCTTCCACATATTTCTTCAAGGATTTTGATGCCTTTGATGAAAAAGGAGCCCGCAAGTTCTTCACTGCAGAAGGCGTTGCCCTGCTGAAAAAATGCAGGGAACGGGTAGCTGCAGCGCCTGAAGCGGAATTCAATGAAGCGGATCTGGAAAAGCTGTATAATGCCCTTGCAGAAGAAGAAGGCGTGGCATTAGGCAAGGTGATCCAGCCCAGCCGTCTGGCGCTGTCCGGTCGCACCGTAACCCCGGGCATGTTCGACGTGATGGTTCTGCTGGGCAAGGAAAAAACACTGGAACGTATGGATCGGGCGATTGCCTTTGCTGAACAAATGGCCTAAATCCTTTTCAGTTTCCGTTGCCGCTTTGCAGTGGCGCCGGTGGACCGGAGGAGTTTTGTAAAAAACAGATGCGATGCATTCCATTACCGTTTGATTTACGAGGCCTTGTACCTGAGGAGGACTCATGAAAAAAATGATGGGCGCGTTACTGACAGCTGCGTTGCTGTTCTGCCAGAGCGCTTTTGCGGATCAGCCCACGACGGTGCTGACGGAATTAAAATATGGAAAACAGATTACGGTGGAAATACCTGTGGTTGACGGAGCCAATGACGAAACATTCCAGCGTTCTGCCAACAACATGTTGCGTAATGCAGCAGAAGACGTGGCGGATAAAGTTGGGAAGAAAGGAAAGGTTACGTATGAAGTAACCCTGAACCGTCCCAGTCTTGTCAGCATTCTTCTGAAAGGAACGAATGGCGGGCGAACGTATTACCGCGGAGTGAATGTAGATTTGACAACCGGCCGTGAATTTACGCTGGATGATTTTTTCTTCGATAGTGATGACAGGGAAAAACTGCTGGGCAAACAGGAAGAAAATCTATTGTTTACAGAAGAAGGCGTTGTCCTTCCGGAGAAGAAAGGCGCTGCCTTTACGCAAAAGATTTCCTATCAGGAACTGCTGCCTTTGGCCCGCATCGGTGATATCGGCAGGCTTCTGACAGTTTGGAAACTGACGGAAAACAGTAATGGAAAAATTCTCACGATGAAGCAGGGGGACATGGCAGCCTTCAAATTGAATGCCAATCCCAGCACCGGCTACCAGTGGGTGCATTCTGTAACCGGCGGTCCGGCTGAAGGCATCATTAAGGCAGGCAGCTCTTTTGTGATTCCCAATTCCCAAAAGGAACAGGTTGGCACCCCCGGTACGGAGTTTCAGTTTTATGCAGCAAAAGCGGTCGGGACGTATCAGCTGAAACTGAGTTATCAGCGTCCCTGGGAAAAGATTGCCGGTATCCGGGAATGTAATGTAATGATAATTGTTAAATAATGAGAACTCATGTTATGAAGCAGCATCGCCTTTGTGACGGTGCTGCTTTCGTTAAATATAAGGAATAACGCCGGTGGGAAGAAACGTTCCTGCTTTCACTGCCGGCCAGGTGAAAAGGAGTCAATTATGCAGAAAGAAATAGAATTACTAGCTCCAGCAGGTACATGGGAAGCACTGGAAGCAGCGGTAAATGCCGGGGCGGATGCAATTTATCTGGGAGGAAAGGCCTTTGGGGCACGGGCTTATGCCAGTAATTTCGACCGGGAAGAGATGGTAAGGGCCGTTTACTTCTGCCACATGCATCATGTCCGCCTGTATGTGACGGTCAATACGTTGGTGGATGACAGGGAAATGCCAGAGCTGGAGGATTATCTGGTCTTTCTGCATAATGTGGGTATAGACGGAATCATTGTACAGGATCTGGGCGTGATCCGGGTCGCGCAAAAGCTGGTCCCCGGATTACCATTGCATGCGTCTACCCAGATGACGGTGACCAATTCTGCCGGTGTCCGGTTTGCGGCCGATCATGGGATCGTCCGTGTGGTGCCTGCCCGTGAGTTGTCTTTGTCTGACTTGAAAAAGGCAAGCGAAACCGGGCTGGAAATTGAGGCTTTTATTCACGGTGCGTTATGCGTATGTTATTCCGGCCAGTGCCTGATGAGCAGCCTGATCGGGGGACGGAGCGGGAACCGGGGACGCTGTGCCCAGCCCTGCCGCCTGCCATATACGCTGGTGGATAAAAACGGCAATGACCTGCTGGCAGGAAAAGATGCAGGGCAATACCTGTTAAGCCCGAAAGATCTGAACACGCTGCGGGTTCTGCCACAGATGATTGAAGCGGGAGTGGTTTCTTATAAAATTGAAGGCCGTATGAAGCGGCCGGAATACGTGGCGGTGGTGGTGGATGCATACCGCCGGGCTATGGACAGTTACAAAGGCGGTCATTACGAAGTACCGGAGAAAGATCTGGCGAACATAGAGCAGATTTTCAACCGGGATTTTACGACGGCCTATCTGGAAAGGCATCAGGGCCGCCTCATGATGAGCGACCGTCGTCCCAATAACCGGGGCGTGCTGGTAGGCCGCGTACAGAAGCTGAATAAGGATCATACCAAGGCGGTAATAAAACTGGAAAAAACGATTCACACAGGAGACGGCCTGGAATTCTGGGTGAAGGTCGGCGGACGCGTTGGCACGACTGTGAATACATTACGGGTTCAGGGCAGTTTGGTGGAAACAGCGGCAGCAGGAATGCTGGCCGAAATCAATGTGCCGAAGGGCGTGCGCCTGAACGACCGTGTCTTCCGGACACTTGACAGTGAACTGATGGCATATGCCGGACAGTTTTACGGTGAAAAGAACAGGAAACGTATCCCTGTTATGGCAAAGGTAACGGTATATTCAGGCAGCACGTTACAGGTAACATTGACAGATCCGGATGGAAATACCGGGTCCGGCCAGACGGATTTTATTGCGGAACCTGCGAGGAAGCATGCACTTGATGAATCGGCGGTGCGTAAACAGATAGACCGTTTGGGAACGACGGAATACGTATTGGAAAAGCTGGAAACAGATATTGGTACAGGTCTTATGGTGCCCATGAGTGAAATCAACGAGGCCCGCCGAAAAGCCTGCGAAGCATTGGATAAAGCACGTCTGGAAGCTTTTGCGCCCAGTCGCCCGTCTGTGAAGAATGAAAACCGGCTGGCGCGGTGGCTGCAAGGGCAGGAACAAAACTGTATGAAGAACGGAAAGGCAGGACAAGGCACACAGCTTACCGCCTGGGTGGATACGGTCGACAAAGTGAAAGCGGCCCTGGAGGGCGGAGCGGACTGGATCATCTTTGGTGGCGACCGGTACAGTGTAAGAGATGTGACTTTTGCAGATTATGAAACCGCTGCAAAGCTGGTGAAGGAAACCGGGCGCAAAATTGCTTTTTCCACCCCCCGTATTGTGAAGGAAGGGCAGCTGGGGTATTTTGCAAAATTTTTGCAACAGGCTGAAACGTGCGGTGTTGACTTGTTATATGTACACAATCTGGGAATCTGGCAACTGGCACAGGATCTGGATATAAAAATACCTTTGTGGGCGGATATGAGCCTGAATATTTACAATACCCAGAACCTGCAGTTCTGGAAAGAGGCAGGCGCAGCCGGTGCGACCCTTTCTGTGGAGCTGAACATGGGGCAACTGGCTCATCTGGTCAGGGTCAGTCCGTTGCCGCTGGAGTGTATGGTACAGGGACCTATTGAGATGATGGTATCTGAATACTGTGCGGGGGGCAGTTTCCTGGGAAATCTGGATAAAGGCTCCTGCACGTTCCAGTGTAAAGAGGAAATCTATCTGCATGACCGGAAAGAAGCAAAATTCCGGCTCGCCGGTGACCAGTTCTGCCGGATGCATGTGCTGAACTCGCAGGACCTGTCCGTATTGGGAGGTCTTCAGGAACTGCGGGACATGGGGATTTCCCGGGTACGTGTCGACGGGAGGGCGTATGAACCGAACCGGCTTACGGTGTTAGTGAAAACGTTTAAAGAAACTCTGGCGTTGCGGGGCGGGACGGTGGAGAACCTGCCGGGGACTACAAGGGGTCATTATTACCGGGGTGTACTGTAGTTGTTCTTACAAGCTTCGATACTGTAAACGTTGCGGCTTTGGCCCGTAGCTTCGGCGAGGGACGTTTCCGTAATCAGTCACAAAAATTGCCGGGCAGCGTGCCTGCGAATGCATCATTGTTTCCTTAAATAAAAGACCATGGGAGCAGAACGCGCATCCCATGGTCTTTCGCTGATATTACATTTTTGTATTTCAGAAGAAATCAGGTCTTTTCTGTCTAAATTTTTTCTAACTTTACCCGGAACGATATCTTGCGCGGCGTTTCCATGCTGTCGAACTGTATCACGTGTGCACCCTTATCCTTGTCTGTTTCGGTGACAGTACCGGTGCCGAACACAGCGTGGCGCACCCGTTGTCCGATGGGAAAAGCTACGTCGCTTTCCTTCTCGGGCATATATTTCTGGCTGAGAACGATATAGTCCCTGGCTTCTTTGATCAGTTCTTCCCTTGGCTCTTCTGTATATTGTAGCAGGTTTTTGTCGATATCCAGAATAAAGCGGGAAGGATATTGGGGTGAGCCGTCAAAGTTACGGCCGGATCCCCGGGATAAATACAGTCTGTTTTTGGCGCGGGTTACAGCGACAAAAGCCAGTCGCCGTTCTTCTTCCATGGCTTCCTGGGTTCGAACCTTCCGGGAAGGGAAGATCCCCTCGTTCATACCGCACAAAAAGACCGTGGGAAATTCTAGTCCCTTGGCTGCATGGACGGTCATCAGTTTTACTTTGCCTTTGGCTTCCGCGCTGTCAGCGTTGGTAAACAGGGATACGTGGGTTAGATAATGCGACAGGGAGACTTCCTCACCACAGGTGGTTTCATATTCGTAGACGGACTGCTTCAGTTCAGCTATATTGTCAAGCCGTTCCTGACTTCCTTCCGTGCGCAGCATTTTTTCATAGCCGCTTTCGTTGAGAATGGCCGCCAGCACCTCCGATACAGGACGGCCTTCGTAGTCAGTGGCATACCGTTCTATCAGGTTTATAAACTGACGGGCTTTGGTTCCCTTAAAGATGGGGTCTTCCAGTGTTTCTGTCAGTGCCCGGTATAACGTGCAGCCGTGCTGTGCCGCATAGTCTTCCAGAAAAGCCAGCCGCCGTTTTCCCATGTTGCGTTTCGGTGTATTGACGATCCGGCGGAAGGAAAGATCGTCTTTGAAAGCGATCATGCGCAGATAACTGAGGGCGTCTTTGATTTCCATGCGGTCGAAGAACTGCACGCCGCTGTAGATGGTGTAGGGAATCTTTTCCTGCAGGAATATCTGTTCGATAGTCCGGGTCACGTAATGGGCCCGATACAGCAGGGTGATGTCCGTATAATCGACGCCTTCAGCCTGCAGCCTGCGAATTTCGTTACAAATCCACTTCGCTTCATTTTCCTGAGTATCCGCAAAATGGCACACCACATGTGCGCCGTCGGGACACCGGGACAGCAGTTCCTTTTGCATTCGATGTCGGTTTTTTTCAATGAGGGAGTTGGCTGCCGCCAGAATTTGCGGCGTAGAACGGTAATTTTCCATCATCATGATGGTCCGGGTACCCGGGAATTTCGTATCAAAATCCAGCAGGAAACGTCCGTCAGCGCCCCGCCAGGTGTAAATGGTCTGATCCGGGTCGCCTACTATAAAAAGATTCTTGTGCCAGGCGGCCAGGACTTCCATCAGTTCGTACTGCAGGGAATCGATATCCTGGAACTCGTCAATCATGATGTATTCCAGTCGTTGCTGCCATTTCTGGCGGATATCCTTCCTCTCTTTGAAAATATGCAATGTGAACTTGATAAGGTCGTTGTAGTCCAGGCCGAAGCATTTCTTTTCCTGGTAGAGGTAGCCGTAAAAAATGATATCTTCCGTTCTGACGGCCCCGTCATACTTTTCTTTCAGTGTTTCCAGAGGCAGGGCAATCATATCTTTATAATAATCCGGCCTTTTAAACAGTTTCTGAATTTCGATCATATCCCTGGCCATGGAAAAGGTCATGTCCCGCAGGGTCAGGCCCCGTTCTTCATAAATGATCTGCAGCATCGCATCGATGTCAGAGTTATCCAATACCAGAAAACTTTTGGGATAACCTGCAGCATAGCTGTCTTCCTGCAGGACGGATACACAAAAGCCGTGGAAGGTGTTGATGTAACCCGTATCGTTGTCCCCGGTCAGATTGTGGATGCGCTGCCGCATCTCATTGGCGGATTTGTTGGTGAAGGTGACGCACAGGATATTGCCCGGCAGGATGCCAAGCTCATTTACCAGAAAGGCAAACCGGTGGGAAAGGGCCCGGGTCTTTCCCGAACCTGCCCCGGCAATGACACGGATAAACCCTTCTGTAGCGCATACTGCTTCCCGCTGTGACGTATTCAGTTTCTGCATTGTGTTTGAATATTCGTTTGTGTCTTCCATGTACAAAGCCTCCAAAGTAAAAAAACAAACGTTCGTGTTTATTGTACCATATAGACTGAAAAAAGAAAAGCGGACAGATCAAAGAAGTTTCATGGTGAATGATCTGAAAACCTTGAAAGAAGCTGTATCGGAAAAAGCAAAGACGCGGATGCATTTTTGTGATACGTTTGGCAAACAGATATGATATAATCAGATGAACAGGAAAAATGAAAGGGATTCGTGTGAGTGGATGAACTTTTACTGTGTTTTATTATTTATCATTCAATAAAAGAGGAACTGTATGAACAATCGTATTTCAGGGCGTTTTGCTGTTAAGACGCTTGAGTTTGACAAAGTTAAACAAAAAGCCGCAGAAAAAGCGGCAACGGAGCTTGGGAAAGAAAAACTGCTTGCGCTGGGTATCTCTTCTGACTTTGAGACGGTAAAGCGTATGCACATGGAAACGGCGGAAGCGTTGCGAATTTTGAATACAGGCAGACGGTTCCCGTTCGGCGGCCTGTACAGTATCACGGATGCGGTGAAACGGGCCCGTATCGGCAGTGTGCTTGACGTAGAAGAGCTGATGCAGATTAAATCCAGCATGCAGGCTTTTGGGGCTTTAAAAGTGTTTTTGCTGACCGAAAGCGACGATCATCCCAATCTGGCAGAATACGGAAGGGGGCTGGCAGAGTTTCCCAGGCTGGTACGTCAGCTGGAGAAAAGTATTTCGGATAAAGGGGAAATACTGGATACGGCATCTGTAAAACTGGCAGGGCTGCGTACCGGGATTGCGGCTGCGAAAAGCAAGGTCAGGTCACAGTTGGAGAAGATCCTCCATGATCCGAACAATCAGAAATATTTTCAGGATGCACTGGTCACCATGCGGGGAGACCGGTATGTGATTCCCATTAAACAGGAATACAGGGCAAACTTTCCCGGTATCGTGCATGATCAGAGCGGGACAGGCGCTACGCTGTTTATTGAACCCATGACAGTAGTAAACCTGAATAATAATATTAAACGGTATGTTGCAGAAGAAAAGGAAGAAATCGAGCGGATTCTGCGGCAATTATCCGGCGCCGTAGGCGCAGAAGGCGAAACGCTTTTGCGCTGCCTTGATCTGGCAGCAGATGTAGATGCGGTGTATGCCAAGGCGCTGTTTGCGTTAGAAACAAAGGCCTGCCAGCCACAACTGGTATCTAATGGCGGTTTGCGTATTGAGAAGGGGCGCCATCCGTTATTACCTGCGGAAACGGCGGTGCCGCTGGATGTGAATCTGGGGGAAACGTTTCATACGCTGCTTGTAACGGGTCCCAACACTGGCGGTAAGACGGTAGCGCTGAAAGCGGTAGGCCTGTTTGCCCTGATGAGCCAGACAGGTATGTTTATACCGGCACTGAATGCCAAACTCCCGGTATTCCGGGCTGTGTATGCGGATATTGGGGATGAGCAGAGCATTGAGCAGAGCCTTTCCACGTTCTCCGGGCATATGATGAATCTGGTCAGCATTCTTAAGGATGTGAGAGAACGGGACCTGGTGCTCGTAGACGAGATCTGTGCAGGTACGGATCCCAACGAAGGCGCGGCGCTGGCCATGTCCATTCTGGAGCATCTGACCAAACAGGGCGTCTTTACCATGATGACGACCCACTACAGTGAATTGAAGACCTTTGCTTATGGCCGGGAAGGAATGGAAAATGCCAGCGTGGAGTTTAATCCGGATACGCTGCTTCCCACGTACCGTCTGCTGATGGGCGTACCGGGCAGCAGCAATGCATTCAATATCAGCCGCCGGCTGGGCCTGCCGGAAGAAATTGTCCACAATGCCGGCGACTTGCTGAATGAAGAGCATGTGCATATGGAAGATGTCCTTCAGGGGCTGGAAGGAGAACGGCGCCGTTTTGAGAGCCGCAGCCGGGAAGTGGAAAAACTGCGGTATGAGAGCGAGAAACTGCGGAATCAGCTGGCCTGGCAGAAAAAGGATTTTGAAAAACAGAAGAACGAGCTGTTACGCAAGGCGCGGTATCAGGCGGATGAGATTTACCGTACCAGCCGCCGGGAAGCAGAGGCTGTGTTAAAAGAACTGCGTTCCCTGAAAGCAGATATGGATGTACGGGCATTGCAGGCAAAAGCGGAAGAGGCCCGGAAACGGCTGGACAAGCATATGAGTCTTGACGAACCGTTGCCGGAGGGAACGCCCCTGACACCGGATAATGCCCGTTCCGGTATGACGGTGCTGGTAAAGTCCCTGCGTAAGAACGGGACGCTCTTGGAAGTGAAGGGAAAAGACGGGCTGGTTTCCGTGGGCGTGCTGAAAATGACGGTGCCGTTGTCCCAGTGCCTTCTTGTAAAAGATAAACCACAGGAAGTACCGAAACCTCCCAAATCTTCCAAATACAAAAGCAATGCCTCCCATGCCATGTTTGTTGCGAAAACAGAAACGGCGGACCAGGAGATAGATGTACGGGGCATGACTACAGATGAAGCAATCCTCTTTGTGGACCGGGCCATTGATGACGCGCTGCTGGCGGGGATCTCCCAGGTCCGTATCATTCACGGCAAAGGTACCGGCGCACTGCGTGCGGGACTGCACGCATATCTGAAAAATCATAAGAGCGTGGCGGGTGTAGCGCTGGCGGATTTGTCCATGGGTGGCGCCGGGGTAACGGTGGTAACGGTAAAATGAATGTGTTTTTTACAATATACTAATTCTTGCGTTATGACTGTAAAAAAGTCACAATATATTGCAATTTCGGCTTGTGATTCTATATAAAAAGGTGATATAATAACTATATATGTGCTAGGAGGGGCGATGTATGGCATTTGTTGTTAAGAAGTTCGGCGGCAGCAGTGTGGCTACGCCGGAGAAAATTTTTCATCTTGTGGACCGGGTACTGGCTGAAAAGAAGCCGGATGACAAAATTGTGATCGTGGTTTCTGCCATGGGCGATACCACAGATGATCTGCTGACGCTGGCAGGGAGGATTACCGACCATATGCCCAAGCGGGAAATGGATATGCTGCTGGCGACAGGCGAGCAGGTTTCTATCGCATTGCTGGCCAGTGCGTTTATGGAACGGGGCCAGAAAGCAGTTTCCTTTACAGGTTTTCAGGCAGGCATCCGTACCAATGCAAGCCATACCAAGGCAGGGATTCTGGAAGTTAAGGCAGATCGCGTGATGAAAGCGCTGGAAGAAGGCAATATCGTAATTGTAGCCGGGTTCCAGGGTATCACGGAAGAAGGCGATATCACTACATTGGGCCGCGGCGGCAGCGATACGACAGCGGTAGCGGTTGCGGCAGGCCTGAAAGCGGATATCTGCGAAATCTATACCGATGTGGACGGCGTGTACACAGCTGATCCCCGGGTAGTACCCAATGCAATCAAATTAAAAGAGATTACCTTTGGGGAAATGCTGGAACTGGCCCGTCTGGGGGCCGGTGTTATGCAGCCCCGTGCTGTGGAATACGGCGAACTGACCGGAACCGACATTCATGTCCGTTCTACCTTCAACAGGGTAGAAGGGACGATTATCAGAGGGGAGTATACGATGATGGAAGAAAAGAAATTCATTATTCGCGGTGTGGCGAGCGATTCTAATGTAGCAAAGATTGCGGTGCGGGGCGTGCCTGATGTTCCCGGCGTTGCATATCAGATTTTTGATGCGCTGGCAAAGGAAAACATTGCAGTGGATATGATCGTGCAGAGCGCGACGAATATTAAAGAAAAGAATGATATTGTATTTACCGTGACCAAGACTGATATGGCAGATACGGTAGGCGTACTGGATCAGCTCAGGGATAAGGTCGGCTTTGCCCGGGTGGATGTGGAAGCCAATGTTGCCAAAGTCTCTATCGTCGGAGCGGGTATGTTGGGGAATCCCGGCGTAGCGGCGCGTATGTTCGGCGCACTGGCCAGCGAAAACATCAATTTGGATGTTATCAGTACCTCTGAAATTACAATTTCCTGTCTCATCGCCAAAGAAGATGAGAAGAAAGCCGTGAACGTGGTGCACCGATTTTTCTTCCCGGCTGATGAAAAATAAAGGATTTGCAGAAGTAGCAGCGTTATTGGAAAAGATGAAGGATGATGTTTGAAACGGTTGACGGTCTGAAGAACCGAAAGGGGAGAGTGTAAAATGTATACAAGCTTTGCAGCGCCTCAGGCAAAGGGGAAAGCTGCCAATGATATTATTTTTGCAGCTAATGCGCTGGCAGTGGCGGATGCGACGGCTAACGGCGCAGAAAATGTAACGAACGGCACGATCGGCGCTATTTTAGATGACGATTCCAAACTTGTGTGCCTGCCTACTGTGGAGGCAGTGTTCCGTAATCTGCCAATTAATGAAGTGATTGCCTATGCACCTATCGCGGGTACGCCAGATTTTCTTGATAAAGTGCAGGTTGCCACATTCGGTAAATCCCGTCCCAACGGGTTCACCCGTGCGGTAGCGACGACCGGCGGAACCGGCGGTATCCATCATGCAATCTGGAATTATACCGAGGCCGGTGATACGGTAATCACCGCAGACTGGTATTGGGGAGCCTATAAGGTGCTGTGCCTGGACATGGGGCGCAAGCTGGACACCTATAAGATGCTGACGGATGACGGGAAATTCAATCTGCCTGCTCTGACTGAAAAAGTAAATGCGCTGCTGGCAAAGCAGAACAGCATTATGGTCATCATTAACACGCCTGCCCACAATCCGACCGGTTACAGCCTGACCAAAGAAGATATGGACCAGGTGGTGGCCATGCTGAAGAAGGCAACGGAAGCTACGGGGAAACAGGCAATCCTGTTCCTGGATGCGGCGTATCTTGATTATGCAGGTGAGAAAGACGCGGTTCGCGAAGTTTTCAAAGCCCTGGATAATCTGCCGGAACGGGTGCTTGCCATCGTGCAGTACAGTATGTCCAAAGGCTTTACCATGTATGGTCAGCGGCTGGGCGCCATGATCTGCGTTTCTTCCAGCGAAGCAGCGGCAAAAGAATTCTTTGAAATCAACCAGTATACAAGCCGTGCTACCTGGTCTAACAACAACCGGGCGGCGATGCGCACGCTGGTGCAGATTTACAGTGATGAAGCGTTGCTGACGGCAGTAGAGGCAGAACGGGATCATTACTACAAGATGATCAAGGCCCGCGCCGACGTATTTGTGGAAGAAGCCAAAGCCTGCGGGCTGCCGATGATCCCTTATATTGCGGGATTCTTCCTGTCCGTTCCCTGTGAAAATTCGCAGGCTGTGTGCGATATTCTGCACAAGGACCATATCTATCTGGTCCCGCTGGCGGCCGGTGTACGTATTGCACTGTGCTCCATCCCGCTGAAGAAGATTCCTGGCATCGCCAAGAAACTGAATGATGCGCTGAAGGCTGTGGAAGCGGCAAAATAAAGAGTGGTTATGAATCACGTAACTTAAGGAAACCGGTCTGATACTGTTTCCTTTTGACAGATCAGAACAAATCAGGCTGAAGATAAAACTTCAGCCTTTTTTGCAATAGTAACAAAATGGAGGCCCTTTATGCTGCTGATTACCTTACCGGACGGTACAAAGAAGAAATACGCCCCGGGAACGACCCTGGCAGAGATTGGAGAAGCGGTAGCCGGCAATTATGATTCGCCTCTGGCTGCAGGCGTTTTTAACGGACAGGAATACAGTCTGCGGTATCAGGTTACCGAAGACGGGGAAGCGGCTTTTATCCCCATGAATTCCGTAGAAGGAATGCGCGCCTTTGTCCGCAGTATCATATTTGTCTGTGATGTGGCGATGAAAGCGCTGTTCCCCGATACGAAACTGGAGGTCTGCAATTCGCTGGGCAGCGCCTTATACTGTATTATGCCTGAAAACCCGCTGGCCCCGGCACAGTTAAAGCAGCTGGAAGAAAAAATGCGCAGCATCATTGCGGAGAAACATCCTATTGTGACGTTTCCGGTTGACCGGCAGGAAGCGATTGAGAGGGCAAAGAAGGATCCGTATCTGGGGGAAGATGTGCTGGCGATGATTAAGATGGCGCCGGAATCCGAAACGCTTTTTGCCTACGAACTGTGCGGGATACGGGAGCCATTTTTTGAACCATTACTGGCCAGCACGGAACATCTGTCGGCTTTTGAACTTATTCCGTTTGACAAGGGATTTGTCATTAATTATCCGGAGATGAACGATTATAAGAAACTGCCGCCCTGGGATACAGTGCGGCGTATCAATCATGCCTACCAGGAAGCGGAAGAATGGTCCGCCATGATTGGCTGCAACACAGTTTCCAAGCTGAACCGTATTATACGGGAAGGAAGGGCCGATAAGATCATCCGGGTGGCGGAAGGACTGCAGGAGAAAAAGTTCGTTGCCATTGCTGATTACATCACAAAGCACCGGGATAAACTGAAATTCATTCTGATTGCAGGGCCGTCTTCTTCCGGAAAAACAACTTCCAACCAACGGCTTTGCGTCCAATTGGAAGTGAACGGGCTTCATCCGATTCCCATTTCGATGGACAATTATTATGTGAACCGGGAGGATACACCGAAAAATCCTGACGGGACCTATGATTATGAGCGGGTGGACGTGATTGATATTCCTTTGTTCAACGAGCATCTTGCCCAGCTGCTTAGGGGCGAGACCGTGATGCTGCCATATTATAATTTCATGACCGGGCACAGGGAATATCGCGGGCAGAAGATGCGTATGCGGGAAAACAGCGTTTTTGTAATTGAAGGGATCCACGCGTTGAACCGGAAGGTAACGGAATCGGTTCCGGATGAAAACAAGCTGAAGATTTTTGTCAGTGCCCTTACACCTATGTCGCTGGATGCTTTCAACCGCATTCATACCACGGACCTGCGAATGCTGCGGCGTATGGTCCGGGACTCCCGATTCCGTTCCCATGATGCCCTTGACACGATCAAAATGTGGCCGTCAGTACGCAGAGGAGAGGAACAGTATATTTTCCCGTGTCAGGAGGATGCAGATATTTTCTTTAATACGTCGCTGATTTATGAACCGGCAATTTTACGGAAATTTGCAGTACCTTTGTTACAGACGGTGCCGCCCGAAGAGAAGAGAGAATATTTTACAGCGTGCCGTCTGCTCCGCCTGCTGCGGCTGATAGAACCGCTTGACGAGGACATGATTCCCAACAATTCCATTTTAAAGGAGTTTATCGGCGGTTCGGCTTTTGAAAAAGAATTATAAAAGAAGGATTTATTTACATAACGTCATTTCTGAAACAAAAAACTCCCGCGGGTTTATTGGCCAGCGGGAGTTTAATCTTATTACGTTTAATCTTATTACAATATAGAGTTAAAATAACCTGATACTACTTTTTGTCAGCCTTCTGCTGTGGCTTGGCTGGCGCCGGTTTCGTCGGAGCCGGCTTGACGGGAGCCGGTTTGCTCAGCGTAGAACCGCTTTTCTTTTCCGGTTTATTGCTTACGACCGGCTTCTCTGAATTCTTGGACTTGGGCTTTACAATTTTTGGCGGTTTGGCCAGGGGGTCGTTTTGCAGTTTGGTTTCTTCTTCCTTATTCTTATCTTTATCTTCTTCTTTACCGATATCTTTGCCTACCGGGGTAACGGCTCCTGCCGGACGGGTAAAATCGGCATAGGGAACTTCCTGGATGGCATTGACCATGAAATCGTGCCAGATGCTTAACGGAGCTCCGGAACCGTACATTGCGCCCATGCTGCGGTTTCTGTCGTCACCTACCCATACAGCGCAGGAAAGGTTGGGCGTATAGCCGCAGAACCAGGCATCCTTGGAATAATCGGTAGTACCGGTTTTGCCGGCTGCCGGGCGGCCGATACCGGAACCGCCTGCTGTACCGCTGATCAGTACGTCTTTTAACATATCCGTAGTCTGATAAGCTGCTTTGGCGCTGACGACCTGTTTCGGCGCAGGTTTATGTTCGAAGATGGTTTTGCCGTTGCGGTCTAAAATTTTGATAATGGAAACCGGCTGGTTCAACACCCCGTTGTTGGCGATGGTTCCATATGCAACAGCCATATCCAGCGGGCTGACGCCCTTGGTCAGACCGCCTAACGCCATGGCAGGGTTGTTGTCGGTATACGGGCCGTCTTCCACTAACGAGGTGATGCCGCAGGCTTTGGCCATTCGCATGACTTTATCGGTACCGACCCGCAAGGCTACACGGATTGCGGGAATGTTGTAGGAACGGGACAGGGCGGTACGCAGGGTTACCGTTCCATGGAAACCGCCACCGGAGTTCTGGGGAGCCCAGCCGCCAATCTGCAATGGTTTGTCATCCACCATGGTCGCTGCAGTCAGACCGTTATCCATGGCTGTCAGATATACAAAGGCTTTGAAAGCGGAGCCGGGCTGCCGCTGGGCGAGCACGGCACGGTTGAACTTGTCCTGGCCACGGCCGCCTACCATGGCTTTGATATAGCCGGTGGTGGGATCCAGTGCGACCAGACCTGCCTGGGGTTGCGTCAGGTGGTCGGGATCTTCCGTCCAGATATCTGGCAGATATCGTATGGCATGCTCTGCTTTGGCCTGCATGCTGCTGTCCAGTGTAGTGTAGACCTTCAGGCCGCCTTTAAATAACGCATCCGCTCCGTACTTGTCGATAATCTGCTGGGATATATAATCAAAGAAATAGGAACGGAGGTCCTTTTGCTTGCCTGTATTGTCTTCTTTGCGGATTTTTACCTCTTCAGCTTTGGCTTTTTGCGCATCGGCCTGCGTAATGTGTCCGTATTTTACCATCTGGTCCAATACGATATCCCGGCGCTCTTTGTTGGCCTTTGGATTCTCCATGGGATCAAAGTAGTTGGGGCTTTTGGGAATGGCTGCAAGCGTAGCGGCTTCCGCGAGGGTGATATCCTGGACATGTTTTCCAAAATATGTCAGCGATGCAGATTCCACGCCGTATGCGCCTTCTCCAAAATAAATCTGGTTCAGGTACATATTCAGGATTTCGTCCTTGGTGTATTTGTTTTCCATCTGCCTGGCCAGGAACGCTTCCTTGATTTTCCGTTTAATTGTACGTTCCTGGGTCAGAAATGCATTCTTCGCCAGCTGCTGGGTAATGGTACTGCCGCCCTGAACTTCCTGCCCCATAATGTTGCTGACCAAAGCGCGGAACGTTCCCCTGTAATCGATACCGCTGTGTTCATAGAAACGGTTATCTTCAATAGATACAAACGCAGCCCGGACATGTTTGGGGATTTTCTCCAGCTTTACCGGAAGCCGGTGCTCGGCCGAAGCCGTGGTATAGATAATTCTGTTTTCATTATCATAAAACTGGGAAACCGCATCAGGAACCAGGCCTTCTTCCATAGCGGAATCCGAGATGGAGTATCCGCAAGAAGCCGTAAGCATGGCCGCAGTAAACAAAGCGGTGAGAGTGATCAGAAGTTTCCCCTTAAATAATGAAGAAGTGCTGTTCATGTCTACCTCATCTTTCCTTAAGTGAAAATTGAATTATGCAGAAGCATATTACATTATAGCATTATAACTTTGATTTGTCATTAAAGGATACTGATTGTCACACTTTATTTCCAAAATTTTCCATAGCACAAAGGATTGTATAGGAAAGAAAGGTATACCACAAGAAGAAAAATATTTATGAAAAACAGCCCGGGAGCCTCTTGCTTTTTTGTTGGAAAAGAGATAAAATACATTTACCCGCCAAGTACGGGCAAAGTTTTTTTGAGAATAAATCAAAAAAGTAGTTGACAACATCAGCC
>DOSQ01000021.1 GCA_003512125.1 Acidaminococcaceae bacterium | reverse complement strand
CGCTGTTTGATTTCCAACGGTTTCCCTGCGTCATCCAGAATCACTTTCTGCTCCGGCAGGTCAAACTCAATGGCGCCGCGCCGGGCCCTCTTCTTTTGCAAAATGCGGCACAGTTCCCGCATTTCTTCCAGCATAGGCACGATGTCCGCGTAATCTTCTCTGGTTTTCTTGTCGCCTTCTTCCAGAATGGCACGCACCAGATTATAGCTGAGCCGGTGATGGGAATGGATTACCGCCGGGAAGATTTTGTATTTTGCGACCCGGCCCGTCTCCGCTTCGATTTCCATTTCACAGCTCATGACAAGACGGTCGACCCCTTCGTTCAGGCTGCAGATGCCGTTGCTTAACCGTTGGGGCAGCATGGGCAGTACACGATCCACCAGGTACACGCTGGTCCCGCGTTCCTGCGCCTCCTGATCCAGCAGCGTTTTTGCTTTTACATAATAACTCACGTCAGCAATATACACGCCCAACAGGTAACGCCCGTTCTCCAGACGACGTACATATACCGCGTCGTCCAAATCTCTGGCGTCTTCGCTGTCTACCGTCACGACAGGATAGTCCCGCCGGTCCTCCCTTCCCTGCCAGTCTTTTTCCCGAATCTCATCCGGCACCCGGGCCGCCGCCCGTTTCACGTTATCGGGAAAATCCAGCGGCAGATCGTGCTGCTTGATGATAGACAGAATCTCCAGCCCCGGGTCGCCTACGTAACCCAGCACTTCTACCACCCGGCCTTCCGCGCTGCGGCGTTCCGCGTTATGTTCCTCCGTAGGCCATTCCGTAATTTCCACAACTACTTTCTGATTGTTGGCCGCGCCGCCGAAATTTTTACGCAAAATGTAAATATCGCTGCCGATCCGTTTGTCGTCAGGAATGACAAATGCAAAATCCATTGTGCGCTTGAACACGCCCACGACTCTTATATTAGCTCTTTGGATGATGCGGATGATCTCCCCTTCGGGCCGCCGCCCTGCTGTGTGGCTGTCGATACGGGCCATGACTCTGTCGTTGTTCATGGCGCCGTGCAGCTTGCGGGGCGGGATGAACACATCCGGCTTTGTTCCCTTGTTATCGGGAATGAGAAAACCGAACCCTTTGCTGCTTAACTGGAACCGTCCGGCCACCAGCCCCATCTTTTCCGGCAGGCCGTAGGTATCAAAGCGAGTTTTTACCACATAACCGTCTTTTTCCAGTTCCATGATGGCGTCCCAGAACTCGTGCATAGGCTCTTCCTTGACGGGAATGGCGAAGATCATCTCTTCCGCCGTCATGGGCGCATAGCTTTCCCGCTGCATGAATGCCATAATTTTATCTTTCAGTGAGAGTGTAGTCATAATCAATAATCCTTTTGTTGGTTTTTTGTATTCTCAACTTGTTTTATATTCTTAACTATATATTTGTTTTCTTTGCGGCAAAACGCAGACAAAAGTATGAAACGTAATCAATAACGTTCCATCCTGATTTATCTTTCCAGCATCATCGTGCTGGTCGCTTCCGCTGCAATGCTGCCGTCCGGGTTGGTGATGATGCCTTCCATAATTACAAGACGACCCTTCCGTTTCACTTCATGGCCTTCGCAGCGAATGGTACTGCCGATCAGTACCGGCGTACGGAAACGCAGATCGATGCGGGCCGTATAGGCGGGCACGCCTTCCTTTTTAAAAATGTAGTTCCCCATAATCTCGTCCAGCAGTACGGTAATCAGACCGCCATGCATCCGTCCATCGTAACTCTGGTGTTCCTGTCTCGGCGTAAAAAACGCCAGCACTCCGTTGGGAATCCAGAAAAAGTGCAAATGCAGCCCGATGGGATTTTGTTCCCCGCAGGCAAAACACATTCTGTATTTTTGGTCCTTAGACATTTCCACCAGTTTCTCGCCGTACTTTTCCTCTTCCGCCGCCAGGAGTTTTTTCTCTGTTTCATTCATCTGCAAGTGCTGCGGCGAAGCTGTATTCTGTAAATTTTCCATACCGGGTTCCCCCTCCGTAATTTATCCTCTGTTCTATCTTTTATGCAAAATATTTGTGACGTCATTTCGACTTTGTTCTTGCGTCATTTAGTTTGTTCAGATTTTAAATTCGTTCTATCAGATATTTTTCTCCAGCCAGTTTTTCACCAGCTCGTTTGCCTCTTGGAAGCACAAATCCAGGTGATGGTTGTCGCCTTTCATGTAATGCAGCTCCTTTTCGCCCCCGGAAATTTCAAAATTTTCCTTTGCCTGTTCCGGTGTTACGGTGGTATCTTTTTCCCCATGGATGATCAGCAAGGGACCCTGCTGCCATTTTTTTAACAGTTCCGCCACATCATATTGTAACAAATCCGCGACAAACGTTGCCGGAATTTCATCGCGCCCCCGTTCGTCATCCAACACAATGGTCTTTCCATGCAACGCTGCCTGAAACGCATCTTCCCCCAGCACCTGGACAAATGTTTTCTTCAGACTGTTGGGCGCGGACCACAACACCATGCCATTGGGACGGTACGTTTTTCTTTCCCACCAGCCAGCCTTGTCACTATTATCACAACTATTTTCCTTCGCATCATCTGCTGCAACTTCTTCGCCTTCACTACCTGACAGTATTCCTGCATCAACAGCGGTAGCAAAACTCTCTTCCCCGCAGGCCGTTACGATACAGGTTGCCCCGCCGAAACTCCGGCCCAGCAAGAACAACCTTTCCGGTTTTAACGTTTCGCGGACAAAATCCAACACGGCTTTCAGCTCTGCGATCTGGTTGCTCAGCATGGTGCACCAGCTGAAATTGAAACGCACCACCGAGCAGACAGAGTCACCGAGTTCATCCGCCAGCGCGGCGGCCCGTCCGCTGCCCTCCATGGAACCCCGGAAACCGTGAGCCATCACCAGCACGTTACACCGTTTCGACTCCACTTCACACAAATTAATCACGCCGCTTAACTTGCCAAACGGCCCTGCAATGGAAAATTTCTGTCTCATACCAATCGTCTCCGTTATCTTTCATTTCATCTTCCCTTATATCGGAAAATATTTTTCCCAAACGCGCCGGACAGGTTGCGGAAGAAATCAATGAACCATTCTTCATTATAATATCGGTTATAAGGCGGATTTTTCGGCGGCAGGCCGGTTGCCGCGATGCGCTCGCCGCCCGCATACTGCACCAGCAGGTCCATATGGTTGGCGGCACCAAAAGAATGTACGGAATAACCGTCCAACTGCGCTACGTCATGCTCCTTCAGCAACGCATCTAGCCGGACCAGGGCAAAGGTGTCTGCATCAAACACATCTTCCCAGTTTTTACTATAGCTGTGGAACTCGATACGACAGCGGGCGCCTTTAGATGTACGGATCAGATGGAAACCGTAGTCCCCGTTCGGATACCATTTCATCTTTTCTTCATCATCAAAAAGCGGGGAAAAATAAGAACACCGGAAATTGAAAACATCAATTTCCGTGGATTTGATCACCACCGGTCCTTCGTGTTTAATTGAAACATCCTCAATCTTTGGCTGGAACACGGGCGGCCGAAAGTCAGGATTATTCAAATCACGGGGATCCATCCCGCCCCGTGCCGGCATCCCGTCCGACATCAGCGGAACATAGCCGGGCGGGTATTTCACATCCGGCAACAGTTCAGAAGCCCTGAGCCTCATCTTTTCATCCACGTTGACGGGTTCGATGTTCACTTCCTGCGTCTGATTCGAGCCGCAATATGTACAGAACTTGTCTTCCGGTTTTATCCGCTGCCCGCACTCCTTACAAAAAATAGCTGTGTTTGAAAAGTTTTCTTCCATACTGATCCGCTCCTGTCAACTTTTCTTTAAAAGATGTTACTTTTGGGCATTCAAATTCCTCCTGATAGAAGAAAGTCTGATTTGAAGTCTGCTTAAAGTTTGTTTTCGGATAAATATCGTTTGAGTTCCTCTATCATTCTTTCACCGTCAAAATTTTTAAAAATTTTGATCATGCAGCCGCTTATCATTGGATTCATATCAAGTCCCATTTCTACTGAATGCGCGTCTGTTTTAAAGCCGTAGCAGCGTTTGCCGATACCGTAAGCGATACCGAGTTCTACGCAGGCACCTTCATCGGGCACCCGTCCGTCTATATTCATAAAAATAATATCAGCATTTTTTACTTGTCCGGCATCCAGTTCAAAAATCATCTTGATGAGTTCTTCTTCCGTCTTGCCCTCTAACCTCGCGGCTTCGATACCGTCCCGTTGCGGTAAAAAGACTTTATAACCGTACTCTTCAAGGACTTTTGTTATTTTTAAATTGTAATCCTTTTCAGCCTGATTAAACATCGGTCCTGCAAAATAAACCTTGTTCCCGTGCCCGATATTCTTCATAATCTTTGCTTTATATGCATCTTCGGTAAAAGCATTGTTAACATCACTACCGCCGTTCGCAAAAGCGGCAAATGAAAACAGCATAGCTGCACACAATACTAACGCACCTATCATGCCTGTCACTTTCTTCATGAACAAGAACCTCCTTTGTTGAATTTATTGATTTTTGCGTACAATAATCTCAGCCGGAACACTCTTGCAGAACAAATAATAAAAGCCCTGCCAAGAAAAATCATTGCTTTTGAGCAGATAAAGTATAAACTATCTTTGTTTTGACATGGTATCGCCTCATCATGTTACCAGGTGCACAGGCAATAGGATCTTTCTTCTTCTTTTCCCTCACCCTGGTCGCAAAAACGACCAACTTCGAAGCGCGAACACGCATGAATACTAGAGTTTGATCCCCTATACTCTTATATTTTTAAAGGTAAAACCTTATTGAAAGCACCTGACAGCAATCATTGGCTGTCAGTAAATGCAAACTGCTCAAGAGTTGAGGCTTTACGTTTGCCCGAAAATTTCATGGGGAAGCTGCAACTACAATGTTTCAAACAGATAAAACCGACACATTATTTTGAATGTAAGTATACAATTCTTTTGCCATCGTAAATCCTTTCTTGGTTTTACCCAAATTCACCTGCACATTTATTATTCTGAACCAAAGGACAGGTAAATATAGCGCATCGTATTCTACGTTTTTCCGCCAGCAGCAGTTATCCGAACACATTGGATACCTGACGACCGCAATTTGAAAAAGATCATACCCCGGCGACCGCCTCCGACAGCACTTTGCCAATCGCGTCGCGTATCACAAGTTAGAATGCGCGTCAGTTGTTCTATGCTGTTCATGTTAAACGCCTCTCCCGTTCAATTCCTTAACGTTGTCTGCTTCCAGCTGCAGACCAACACCCACTTCCGCAATGGGAAGCGCTTTCATCATCTCATACTTTGCCGCGAGGGACACACAGTGACAGGGGTACAGCGTACCTTTCGTATTTTGTTTAAGAAAATGAATCGTTTCCTCTAACTGTCGGTTTTGCTCCAGCAAATGGAAGCCGCCAATGATTCCGGTAACCGGTTTCTCGCTGCCATATGTATCTTTGTTGTCTTTATCAATACTGACTTCATGCGCATTGCTTTCATGCCCAGCGCTTTTGTTTCTTCTACAACATTTATCACTGCAATTAATCGCATGCATCACGATATTACAAATTCCGCTGTGGGAACAGCCGGTAATGATAAATAATCCTTCGTTTCCTTCATAAGAAATAGCAGAGTCGTCCAACACAAAATCTTCCGGCCCAGTCTCTCCCAATATGCCGATGGGTACTTTTGCTTCAAAGCCAGTCACCCTTGGAATTTCACCCAGAAACGTCAGACGTTCCGTAATTTTTACAGGCTTGCTTCCGTCAATTAATTGCAACCCGCGGGCAAGACAGTCCTCTCTTGTAAAAGGCGCGCCAACATCCAGGCCCATGTACCGCTTCGGCGAAAACACGCCTGGATGCGCAACCAGTTTTACCTTTTTCAGATTGTACCGTTCCCACAAAAAAAGCAGTCCCCGGGTGTGATCGTTATGTCCGTGGGAAAGCACGATGTACGTCAGCCTGCTTAAATCAATTTGCATTGCTTCCGCATTTTTAATAAACGCATCGGAATAACCGGTGTCAAAAAGAATCCTTTCCTTCCCGTCTTCGATATAAATGCTGAGAGCCGGTTCGCCCAGATAATACTGATCGATATAGGTGTTGTTGTCCACAAGAACCGTGAGTTTCATTTTATTTTTTCTCCAAACAATTGCAGTAGAAGACCATCATATATTTTTGACAAACCCTGTATCATTTATCATTTTATTTTATCATATTCTGCTTGTCACTGCATTATTATTACATATTATTATTTTTAATTAAGTATTAAAAATTTCCCGCGTATATCATTGCAATGATTCCGTACCTGCCTGTAAAAAATACCCGCCATCACTGGCGGGCATTACGGAAAAATCGTTTGGTGTTATATATATTACTATATCTCCACTATTCGTTTTTTCATCATGCAATCGCTGCAACTTCACTTTCAGAAAGCTCGGTCACTTTGGCAATGAAAGCATTATCCATACCTTCGGCGCGCATTTTCCCTGCCAACCCGGTTGTAAA
>DOSQ01000191.1:200-6961 GCA_003512125.1 Acidaminococcaceae bacterium | reverse complement strand
GACGATATTGTGGAAAAGCGGGAAAAACCCATACCGCAAAAGAAGCAGCCAACGCAAAAACCTGCAGCGCAACCTAAACATACGGCTCCCGGAGGTACCGGATCCGGTACGAACTCCGGAACCAGTGGCGGGAAAGGCCCCGGAATCGGTCCTGCCAGTGATGCGATCCAGGCTCCCGCTGTGCCTCCAAGAGTTACTCGTTCCCGTATGCCGTCCTATCCGGAATCGTGCCGTAAAGGCGGAATCACCGGGACAGCGGTGGTACGTTTCCTGGTAGGAAAGAGCGGCGGCGTGGAGTCCGTTGTACTGGCCAGGTCCAGCGGAAACGGCGCGCTGGATCAGGCGGCATTGAACGCAGCCGGCGGTTTTCGGTTTAAACCGGGGCTGGACGGATATGGACGTCCGATCCGTTGTTATGCATACCAGCCTTTTGCATTCCGTCTGTAATGCCTGTAAAAGTCTGGCAGAAAACCAAAAATTATTATATTGACCATATTCCAGATATACAGGGCCTGTCTGACAGCAGAGCCCTGTATACTGTTTTTAGAAGAATTCTTAACTGTATTGCAGGTATACAGGGTGGGTATCTGCTAAAGAGCCTTTATACCTGCATTTCAAACAGTACTTGACAGTTTACCCTGTATATAGTGTACAGTTAAGTTACAGGGGATTTCTGCATATTAAGTGAGAAAGAAATAATTCAGGCAGGAGAAGTTTAAATTATATTTTTTCAGTGATTACAAGGAGGAGTTAATATGGCGCATCCGAAGTTTGAAATTCCGGCTGATCCTCATGGAAAAGCACGTTATGAAAGTGCTAAAAAACATGCTGAAGCAGCCAAAAAAGCAGGAAAATCTTCCGAAGAGATCCATGCAGTATTTAAAAAAGTAATGAGTTTTAATCCCGCAACAGATTTGGATAAGATTCCGAAAGATGAAGCGCATAAGAAATATCGCAGCGCGCTGGTCCATGCAATGAAAGCTAAAGAAGCAGGTAAGAGCGATGCGGAAATCCACGAAGTATTTGAAAAAGTACTGAAGAGTACCGGATCCGGACATTGCAAACACTGATATCCGGATAGGGGTGCAGAGTCCCGGGCCGTTGATTATTTCCATGAAGAAGTAAACAAAACGCAATAAAAAAACAAAAACCTTTTTCGAAAAACGTTTCTGTGTTTTTCGTAAAAGGTTTTGTTTTTTTTGATTCAGGAGGATGTTCCGGAATTAACCTGCAAAAAGAGCTTTGTCACATAATCTTTATTCTCCCGGGTAAACCAGTGATTCTTTACAGGAAGAACAAAGATATCCCCCACCGGCTGCAGCTTATATTTCTCTAACTGTTGCCGGATTTTTTTACTGAGTTCATCCGCTTTGTCGTAAAATGTTCCGTCAAAAGTCATTTCACAATACAGGCTTTCCGGTAACGTACGGATAAAAAACTTCTTTTGTCTGTTTTCTGTCTGGCTTTTATTGGCGTTTAGGACATCAGGATGGCCCGGGGCAGCAGCGGGAGCGTCAAAGTGATGGTTCTTGACGGGTCCGTTCAGGAAGAAAAAGAAACCAATAGATATATTGCTGCAATGACCGGAAAAAAAATCTTCCCCGGAAATAATCCAGCCCTGCTGTTTTTCCAACAGACAGCGGTTATGTATATTTTTATGGCTTGCTTTCGCAAACAAAACAATACGATCCTTCCCGGTGTCCTTTTCAGTAAGTGGGTTGATTCTGATATAGCGCTGAGGATACGAACGGATAAAAACCTGGTTGCGGAGTTCTTTTCGTTCATCATTCAGTTTGACTGCGATTGCGGCAAGGGAATTGCGGATCCTTTCATTCTCACGGATTATTTCCTGGCAGACGCGATCCTTTTTCCGGAATATTTCATCCAGGTGTTCCCGGCTTCTGTTTTTCAGGTATTCCTGAATATCATTGATGGGAATATCCAGGGAGCGAAGGTTTACAATGATTTCCAGATCAAGGTACTGGTCGATGGAATAATGCCGGTAACCGTTTTCGCTGATAAAATCTGGCGAGAGAAGATGGATTTTATCATAATACAAAAGACTTTGTTTGGAAATCCCAAATACAGAAGCTAATTCCCCTGCAGTAAAGTATTTGGAAGACATTTCTTTTGACTTATTATTCATAATAATTCCTTTTTATCTTGACCATACAATAACTATATAGTTTAATATAATTACGTAACATTATTATAACACAAGAATTTACAGGATGGAAAGAAACGCAAACATCATTTATAACAAAATGTTTATGCAAGGAGAAAAAAGTGAAAGATAAGCCGGTCATTCGCAATTTAATACTGAGTCTGACCGGTCAGTGTAATTATGCCTGTAAATACTGCTATGCAGCATATCATCCGGAAAAAGGCATGCCGGTGGATACCGCGTTAAAAGCCGTGGATATGGCAGGGGAAAGCGGGCAACCGTTTATCCTGCAGTTTACGGGCGGAGAACCCCTGCTTGCGTTTCCTGCAATCCGGGCGGTGACAGAATATGTGGAAGCCAAACGATATGCAGCGATTCTTCAGTTGCAGACGAATGCGTCCTTAATGACGGAAGAGACCGCAGCTTATCTGAAACAGCATAAAATCGCTGTCGGCGTCAGTTTGGACGGCCGTCCGCCGGTCAATGATTCCCTGCGTAAAAAGAAAGACGGGAGCAGTGCGTCAGAGGCCACAATCCGGGGTATCCGTCTGCTGGCGGCTAAAAAAGTTCCGATTGGGCTGACCTGTGTTGTTACGGATACGAACGTGAAATCACTTCCCGGCATTGTCCAGATGGCGTATTATCTTGGCAACGTCAGGCAGATCGGGTTTGATTTACTGCGCTGCCAGGGCCGGGGAACTGCCCTCCATCCTGCTTCGCCGGAGGATGTGACCGTGGCTATGGAACAATGTTATGCATTGGCACAGCAGCTGGAAAAAGCAACGGGTATCCGTATCCGGTTTTCCCAGCTTGAAAAGATACGTAAAATTGTTTCAGGCAGGGCCTGTTCTTTTGGTCAGTGTTATGCCATGCACGGGGAAGAAGCCTATGTAACCTCTGACGGAAAAATCTATGCCTGTTCTTCCCTGGTAGGAAATTCTGATTTTTTGCTGGGGAACGTGTGGAATGGGATGGATCCGGAAAAAACCAAACAGGTGGGGAATTTCATTGCCAAAGCGATGGAGGCCTGCGCTGCATGCGCACATCTTTCTGTTTGCGGGGGAGGCTGTTTTACCCGCTGGCTGGGACGTGGCGGCAAAGCAGAAGAGGAATGCGCCATGCAGCAGACATTTGCAAAATATATCTGAACTAAGGTGTTTGACGATGCGTACATTTAATATATGCAGGTTGACGAATCAAAAGCGTTTTATCATACTGTTCCTCATTGTGCTCTTCCTGTTTACGCTGCTGTGCGGTTGTAAGCAGGATGCGCCTGCAGAGGATAAAACGAATTCTGCTGTGAAAAGCAGTTTGAATGGAAAACCGGCAGGCGAAAATCCGGAGCAGTCTTATTCTGCAAAAGATGACACGGGTCGGACGCTTGTTTTCAAAACAAAGCCCTGCCGTATTGTTTCCGTTACCTATGGCACGGATGAGATACTGAAAACACTGGCAGGACCGGAACGAATTGCGGCGTACAGCCGGCATGCCGGGGATCCGGAAATATCTTTCCTGAGTGAGCACGATGTGAAGCGGGTCGGCAGGAAAGTTGAAAACAATTCGGAAGCCATTTTTGCCCTGCATCCGGATCTGGTGGTCATATCAACTTCCACCGGGGCTGATGAATTACGAACACTGGAGAGTATGGGGCTTACGGTCTATGTAGCCATGAGCCCGAAAAATTATCAGGAAATGAAACAGAAAGTGCGTAACCTGGGACTGGCGGCAGGTGAACCGCAAAAGACAGAAGCATTGCTTAAACGTATGGATGAGAGGATGCGGGCTTTAGAAAAACGCCTGCAGGCGGTTCCGGATGACAAGAAGAGAACGGCAGTGGCGTTTTCCATGACCGGACCCATGGGGCGAAAAGGGGAATTGTTTGATTCCATGATGGGTCTTGCACACGTGATCAATGGCGCGGCGACAGTTCATCCGCTGGGGATCAAAGGGCAGATCAGCAAGGAACAGGTGGTGCAGGTGAATCCCGATATGTTTTTGCTGCCGACCTGGAATTATGACAAGCATTCTGATCCGGAACGGTTTGCCAGGGAACTGAAAGAAGACCCTGCGTACCGGAATGTGAAGGCGGTAAAGAACAACCGGATGGTCTATGTGTCGGACCGGTACCGGTATGTTGCCAGTCATCATATTGTAGACGCGGTGGAAAACATTGCCTATGCCGTATATCCGGAACTGTTCCCGGAGGGAAAACCGCAGGATCAGGAATAATAAAGGAATGAAGATTTTTCAGGGGGTTGACCGTGATTAAGAATAAGCGCGCGGCGTTATTAGGGCTGGTTATTATACTGCTTTGTGTGACAGCGGTGTCCCTGACCTTTGGCCAGATTCCCGTACCGGTAAAAAATACGCTGGCTGTGGTCTGCCATCAGACGGGGCTTCCGTTTTTTGGGGAAAACGATTTTACCCAGGAACAGCTGGCAGTGATTTGGTTTATCCGTATGCCCCGTATGCTGGTAGGCGTTTTGGTTGGCGGCGCATTGGGGATGTGCGGCGCTGTCATGCAGGGGATTTTCAGCAACCCGCTGGCGGATCCCGGCATCATCGGCATTTCCGCAGGCGCGGCGACAGGGGCTGTGCTGGCCATCGCTACCGGTTTTGCCACGCAGAGTATGTTCACCATGCCTGCCTTTGCGTTTTGCGGCAGTATCTGTGCAGTTGCGCTTACGGTTTTCCTGGCGGCGCGGAACGGGAAGATCCCGGTGATGACGTTGCTTCTGGCCGGCGTAGCGGTAGGTATGCTTCTGGGAGCTCTTACATCAGGCATCCTTACTTTTATGAATGAACAGAAACTACAGCAATATCTTTTCTGGATGGTAGGCGGGCTAGATTACCGCCGCTGGGAACATGTCTACCTGGCTATCGGCCCCATTGCGTTTGGCATCGTAATTATGTTATTGCTTGCCAGACATCTTAATATCCTGGTACTGGGTGAAACCGAAGCCAGAGCGGTAGGCATGCCGGTCATGTATTTCCGTATGGGCCTGTTGCTGGTGTCTGCCATGACCACGGCGACTTCTGTTTGCGTAAGCGGCAACATCGGCTTTGTGGGTCTGGTCATTCCTCACATGATGCGGATGCTGCTGGGCCCGGATCACCGGGTGCTGCTTCCGGCCAGCGCGTTAGGCGGAGCGCTGTTCCTGGTGGTTTGCGATTCACTGGGGCGTGTGGTCCTGGCGCCGGCGGAAGTGCGCGTAGGCATCATGACCGCATTGCTGGGTACCCCGTATTTCTTGTATCTGTTGCGTAAGATGCAGAAAGAAAAAATGTAATTTGGGAGAAAAAAATGAGCAAGATTGTTTTTATGACCAATGTGATCCGTCGTTTCGGCATCATGCAGCAGATGCTGGACAAACTGCAGAATAACGGGGAAATGCAGGGGGATTTTTCCTGCTGGTGGGTAACAGATAATACAGAATGGAACGCAGACGCTGAAAAACGTCTGGCAGGTACGGATTTTCTGCTGCTGAAGTGGATGGGCAGCGGACTGACCACCACCTTTCTGAAACGGGTACACGCCTATGTGCAGCAGAAGAATATACCCTATTATATTGATGCGGCCGGCGGAGATGACGACAACCTGATTCAGGGCATTACACCGGAACAGGAAAATGCTATCCGCTTATATTCCGTTTACGGGGGCGAAAGCAACCTGTATCACCTCTGGCGGTATATGGACGGACTGGTTGCGGGAGATACTTCTGCTGTGGCAAAACCGGATCCTATCCATTGGACGGGAATCTTTCACCCACGGGCAAAAAAGGTATATACGGATCTGGCAGAGTATGAAAAAGATTTCTGCAGCCCGGGGCGGCTTACAGTAGGAATCCTGTTTTATCGGGATGAATGGGTGTGGGGCGACCTGGAATATCAGAGCCGGCTGATTGAAGAAGCGGAAAAGCAGGGGCTTAATGTCATCTGTGCCTTCAGCAACGGAATGCCCTATAAAGAAATGGGAATGCCTGCGCTGGATGAAGTGTTCAGCCGCTTTTTCTTTAAAAAGGGATTTCCCGTAATAGATGTTTTTATCAATATAACCAAATTCTCCCTGACAGCCAGCGGCGCCCTTAAACTGGATTTTCTGAAACAGTGGAATGTACCTGTACTGGCTGCCTATACGCTTCTTACGGAATATGAAGAGTGGAAGGACAACCTGGAAGGCATGAACGCCATGGAGGTTTCCATTTCCATCTCCCTGCCGGAATTTGACGGTGTGACCCACGGTGTGCCGGTCGCAACCAAAAAAGTACTGGATAACGGGGATATCCGGTATATCCCGATCCCTGAGCGTATCGCCCATATGATCAGCAAGGCCAAAAAATGGGCCGTGTTGCGCCATAAATCAAATGCCGATAAAAAAATAGCGATAATTTTCCATAATTATCCTCCGAAGAATTCCAATATCGGCAGCGGGCTGGGATTAGATACTATTGAAAGCGTGCGGCTTTTGCTGGCCAATATGAAAGAACGCGGGTACAAAGTTGAGTTTATTCCGCAGGATACCAGAGAGTTTATTAAAATACTCACCAGCCACGCAACCAATGACCGCTCCATGCTTTCGGCAAAGCAGCTGGAAGAA
>DOSQ01000191.1:0-146 GCA_003512125.1 Acidaminococcaceae bacterium | reverse complement strand
CCAACAAGATTTCCGGCGAAGAATACGGAGCATTTTACAGTCAGTTTGAAGAGAAAGTGCAAAACCAGCTTACCAAAGACTGGGGCGAGGCCCCGGGCAGTGTGATGGAATACAATGGAAGGCTGATGGTGCCGGGGACCATGGAC
>DOSQ01000201.1 GCA_003512125.1 Acidaminococcaceae bacterium | reverse complement strand
AGAACGCCCAGGCCTTGTACTGCGCATCCACGTCTTCCGTTTCCTTCGCCTTTTGCACATCCCGCCTGCCTGCCTCAGACAGGGGGAAATATTCGTAGGCTTCGGCCAGTAACCCGCAGGCCTCCGCCGTTTTGCCTTCTTTGTGTTTCTCTTCCGCCAGGAATCGCAGGCTGTAAAAAATATACGGGTTCACCGCGTCATACAGTGGATCGGGAATGATAGGCTTCGGCGTATGAGATTCCTGCTTTTCGCTTTTCACCATGGCCTCCGCATCCGCAACGGCCTGTTCCAGTCTGCCGCTTTTCGCCAGCACCTGAAGCCTCCGGTACCAGATATCGCCCCGGGCCTCCGTATGGAAACGGTAGGGAAATTTCCGGCAGATGGCAAACGCCCGGTCCAGATACTGCAACGCCGCATCCCCGTTTTGCGTCAGCTTCCAGATAATGTCCGCGACGTCCCGCAGGCTCAGCACGAAATGCTCTGCCTCGCACATGCCCTGGTCCGGATGATCCTCCAGATTCGGCTCCACGTCGTTGACGATGGTACTCAGCACCCGCAGCGCGCCTTCCACATCCTTGATAAAATACAGCACCCTGCCGACAATGGCACGGCACAGCCAGTTGTTTTTATCGCTTACAAAGCTGGGTGGTACAGGCCACTCACCGGTAGTACACTTGGTCACATAGATTTTCCATTCCCGATCGTCAATCTCTTTCATCAGCATAAACTCCTTTTCCGTTCTAATAATTTGTCACCTGTCTGACAATATCCGTCTTACCTCTTTACCCGTTTCCCCTGCCAATGGCAAACGCTTTATCCGTCAATCCCTGTGAAATGGGCAGGCAAGACACGTTTCATCCATGATCTCCGGTATTGGATGGCGGCGCAAATGCGCCAGATAAGCCCGCGTCGGCAATTCCTGTACATCCATAGCATTTTACTCCTGATTGTAAAAGCAAAAAAAACATGGGAAATCCACGTTGCGGATGTTGGATACCATTGTCCCGTATCTTCAGGAAAAATGTTTTTCAAACCGCTCCAGAAGTTCCTTTGCCTCTTTTACAACTTCATCATTTTCGCTGTATTTTACGAGAGTGTGAAGCATCTTCTCCAGTTCCCCCTTGTATATGGGGCCCTGCTCATTGTTTTCCTCTTTCGGTTCCGATATGCCATTTTTCAGGCGCCAGGGAGCCATGCCCTCCACTGTTCTTTCAGTCAGCGACTGAAAGTTGTCATTCAGACAGGCCAGCATTCGGAGTTGCTGGATGTCATCTTCGGAATCAAAGACCTCTTCGATCATGTCCGTTCCCCACTCCAGACACTTTTTTTCCAGAAATCCGTACTTTTCCGAGAAATGCCCGTAGGGGCCATTCACGTTTTCCAGGCTTTCGACACCGGCTATGTCATCTTTGCAGAGTAAAACCGGAACGAGGTGCAACGCTTCCTGATCATATCCGTATTCATGGAAGACATATTCTCTGTTGCAATACGATACGACCCCTTCAAACACCTCGCCGGTGGTCGTAGTAATCCTGACGCATTGATTGTCAAACCGTTTAAGGTCCATATCTGCCTCCCATTGTTATGACGTGACGCTCTTATGTAAAATCGGATTTGTACGATGACCACTGCTTTACTTAATTATAACAAAACAGCCGCAGTATAATCTACGGCTGTTGGAAAATTTGTTTCCATCGTTATATGTCATACTTTCCGTTGCAGTTGATACAAGTGGGAGTACGCCCCTGCCACCTGTAGCAGCATCGTTTTATCGTCCACAAATTTATTTTTAATTCATTTTTTCCATCAGCATCTTGTTGACCATGCCCGGGTTTGCTTTGCCTTTGGTTGCTTTCATGATCTGTCCCACCAGGAAGCCGAGGGCCTTTTTCTTGCCGGCCTTAAAGTCCGCAATGGACTGCGGGTTGGCGGCGATTACTTCATCTACCAGTTTGCCCAGTTCGCCGGCGTCGCTGACCTGTTCCAGCCCCAGCTTCTTCACCAGCGCCTCCGGCGCTTCGTTTTCTTTCAGCATCTCCGCAAAGACCTGCTTTGCCAGCTTGCTGGACAGCACGCCTTTGTCGATCAGGTTCACCAGTTCCCCCAGATGGTCCGGCGTGATCTTGAATTCCGGATCGTCAATTTCGATGCCTTCCGCGTTCAGGTATCCGGCCACGTCCCCGATTACCCAGTTGGACAACGCTTTCAGGTTTTTCGTAGTCTTTGCGCCGATATCAAAGTAATCCGCTACTTTCTTGCTGGCCACGATGATGTCCGCGTTATCTTCCGGCACTTCTTCCGCCAGCAAGCGTTCTTTACGGGCAGAGGGCAGCTCCGGCAGGGTCGCCTTGATCTCGTCGATCCAGGCCTGGTCTAAATTAATCGGCACCAAATCCGGTTCCGGGAAGTAACGGTAGTCGTGGGCTTCTTCCTTGGAACGCATGGACAGGGTCACGCCGTTGGCATCGTCCCAGGTACGGGTTTCCTGCACCACATGGCCGCCGTCTTCCACGATTTCAATCTGGCGTTCCACTTCATATTCGATGGCCCGTTCCAGCGCGCGGAAGGAGTTCAGGTTTTTAATTTCGGCGCGGGTGCCGAATTCCGTTGCGCCTTCCGGCATGACGGAAATGTTCGCGTCGCAGCGGAGGCTGCCTTCCTGCATCTTGCAGTCGCAGACGTCGGTGTATTCCAGAATTGCTTTCAGTTGTTCCATGTAAGCGCGGGCTTCGGCGGCGCTGCGCATATCCGGTTCGGATACGATTTCAATCAGAGGCACGCCGGCGCGGTTGTAGTCAACAGCAGAAGAATCGGAGGTGCTGATGGTCAGGCCGCTGTGTACCAGCTTGCCGGCGTCTTCTTCCATATGGATACGGGTGATGCCGACGCGTTTTTTCTCTCCGTTGACACGGATGTCGATATGGCCGCCCAGGCAGATGGGTTCATCCCACTGAGAAATCTGGTAGTTTTTCGCCAGATCGGGATAGAAGTAATTCTTACGGTCCATCTTATTAAATTTCTGAATGTCGCAGTTTAACGCCAGACCGGCGCGGATGGCAAATTCGACCACCCGCTTGTTCAACACCGGCAGGGCGCCGGGCATGCCCAGGCAGACCGGGCACACATGGGTATTGGGTTCTGCGCCGAATTCCGTGGAACAGGAGCAGAACGCTTTGGTTTTTGTTTTTAATTCGGCATGTACTTCCAGACCGATGACAGTAATATAATTTTTCATTATTTGTTCCCTCCCAACGGCGCTACCGCTTTATGAAATTCCGTCGCCTGCTCAAAGGTGTAAGCAGCCCGCAGCAGGGTTTCTTCATCCAGCGCCTTGCCAATCAGCTGCAACCCTACCGGCATGCCGTCCGCAAAACCGCAGGGAATGGAAATACCGGGCAGGCCGGCCATGTTGACAGGAATGGTGGTTACGTCCAGCATATAAATGGCCAGCGGATCCATCTTGCCGTCCAACGGGTACGCGGTAACCGGCGAAGTAGGCGTCAGCAGAACGTCCACGTTCTTGAATACTTCGTCAAAGTCTTTGCGGATCAGGGTACGGACCTGCATCGCTTTTTTATAGTACGCATCGTAATAACCGGAGCTTAATACATACGTGCCCAGCATGATGCGGCGTTTTACTTCGCTGCCAAAACCTTCGGTACGGCTCAGCTTGGTCATTTCCGGCGCGCTCTTGGCGTCCTTGTTGCGGTAACCGTAGCGCACGCCGTCATAACGTGCCAGATTGGCGGAAGCTTCCGCCGGGGCAATGATGTAATACGTGATTACGGCATATTCCGTATGGGGCAGGGAAACTTCTACGACTTCCGCACCCAGTTCTTTATATTTTTCCACGGCCAGCATGATCTGTTCTTTGACTTTGGCATCAATGCCTTCGCCGAAATACTCTTTTGGCAGACCGATACGCAGGCCTTTCACATCCTGCCGCAGGGCTTTGGTAAAGTCAGGTACATCGACCGGCAGGGAGGTAGAGTCGTGGGCGTCCACGCCGCAGATGGTGTTCAGCACGATGGCCGCGTCAGTCACGTCGCGAGTGACAGGCCCGATCTGGTCCAGCGAAGAGGCGAATGCAACGCAGCCGTAACGGGACACACGGCCGTAGGTCGGTTTAATACCCACCACGCCGTTAAAGGATGCCGGCTGGCGGATGGATCCGCCGGTATCGGA
>DOSQ01000024.1:1422-6720 GCA_003512125.1 Acidaminococcaceae bacterium | reverse complement strand
CATCTGGAAAGCGAGTTGCTTCGTCTGCCGGCAGTAGTGGGAGGCCCGGTAGGTGTAAATGTGGAAGAGGAAGAGAAGGACGAACGTCCGATCCATCCGGTACATTGATAATGATGCGGTGAGGATAAGATATCGCAAAACCGTTTCCGATGTTTTGCTTATATCTTTTCCTTACTGCATATTTTTATTCACAGTAGCAATCGGTCTTTACTATTAGGAGACTTCATGAGTAAAATCGGCCTGACCAGCGAAGAAGCTGCACAGTCATTAAAAAAATACGGCAACAATGCATTAAGCCAGCCACCCCGCCAGACATTTTGGGAAAAACTCTGGGATAATTTTCAGGATCCCATCATCCGGATCCTCATTGTGGCACTGCTCGTCAATGTGGTCTTTGTTTACATGGGGCATGCGGACTGGATCGAGACAGCGGGCATTTTTGTGGCAATTCTATTAGCAACTTTTGTGTCTACGTTGTCTGAATATAACAATGAGAACGCCTTTCAGAAACTGCAGGAAGAAGCCAGCCGTATTACCTGTAAAGTGTGGCGTGACGGGCAGCCTGTGGAACTGCACATCGATGACATCGTAGTCGGGGACGCGGTGCAGCTGGAGAGCGGGGATAAGGTCCCGGTTGACGGTGTGCTGCTGGATGGATCCCTGAAGCTGGATCAGGCGGCGTTGAACGGGGAAAGTGAAGAAGCAGGGAAAAAAACGGCTCCTCCTGATTTTTCCTGGGGCGGGGAAACGGATTTTCTGAATCCGTATTGCCTGTACCGTGGTTCTGTCGTAGTGGAGGGGCAGGGTCTGATGCGGGCGGAAAAGATTGGAGACGCTTCCGTATACGGCCAGCTGACCCAGGAACTGAAAGAAGTGGACCGGGACAGTCCGCTGAAACTGAAACTGAAGCACCTGGCAGACAAAATCAGTTACTTCGGTTATGCCGGAGGCATTCTGATATTTTTTGCGGTGCTTTTGCACAAACTGTTCATGGCCGGAGGCTGGGCTGCCTATGCTGCAAACACTGCCCAGGTCATCAGCGATGTGGTACAGGCGCTGATCCTGGCTGTCATCATCATCGTGATGGCAGTGCCGGAAGGATTGCCTCTGATGATTGCCATCGTTTCTTCCCTGAACATGCGGAAGATGCTGAACGATCACGTGCTGGTTCGCAAACTGACAGGGATTGAGACGGCGGGCAGCCTGAATCTGCTGTTTACCGATAAAACAGGCACTATTACCAAAGGCCAGCTGGAGGTTGTGGGCTTTATCGCAGGAGATCTGAAGGAATACACATCCTTTGACCAGCTCCCTGTTCCGATCCGGGAAATGGCCTATGAAAACGTGGTCCTCAATACGTCGGCCGCCGTTGCGGAAGGCGCAATTGTAGGCGGTAATATTACGGAACGGGCCCTGACCCGGTATATTGGCGACTACCGTAAGCTGCAGATGCCATTACGGAATACATTTGTTCCTTTTAACAGCGCCACCAAATACTCCTTTGCGGTCGTGCAGGGCGCCGGTGAATATACCCTGGCCAAAGGTGCACCGGAAAAACTGATGCAGTACTGCGATTATTACTGGGACGAAAAGGGACACTGCCTTCCTTTTACAGAGGCCATGAAACAGTCTCTGGATGAGAAAATGGTGGAACTGGCAGGCCGGGCCATCCGCATGCTGGCGTTATGTACCTTCCCCAAACCCGTTTACGGACAGGAACTGCCGCAAAAGGGAATGGCTCTTACAGGAATTCTGGCAATCCGGGACGAAGTGCGCCCGGAAGCCGTGGAAGCCATAAAAAGAGTGCATGAAGCCGGTGTGCAGATCGTTATGATCACCGGGGACCGGAAAGAAACGGCAGTGGCTATTGCAAAAGATGCGGGACTGTTGCAGCGGGCTGAAGATCAGGTCTGGACCAGCCAGGAACTGGCCGCCATGTCCGATGAGGAGATAAAATTAAACCTCCCGGATCTTCGGGTAGTGTCGCGTGCTTTGCCGCTGGATAAGCTGCGTCTGGTCACGATTGCCCAGGACATGAATCTGGTAGTGGGAATGACCGGTGACGGCGTAAATGATTCCCCCGCTCTGAAGCGGGCCGATGTAGGCTTTGCCATGGGCAGCGGAACAGAGGTGGCCAAGGAGGCAGGCGATATTGTCATTCTGGACGATAACTTCCTGTCCATCAAACAGGCGATCCTGTACGGACGGACGATTTACAATTCTATCTGCAAGTTTATCACGTTCCAGCTTTCCATTAACTTTTCTGCGGTACTGATCAATTTTATCGCGCCTTTTATCGGTGTGGAAAAGCCCCTGACCATCATTCAGATTCTTTGGATCAACCTGGTGATGGATACGCTGGCTGCGCTGGCCTTCGGCGGGGAGCCGGCCCTGGACCGTTACATGAGGGAAGAACCGAAGAAACGCAGCGCGCCGCTGGTATCCAGGGGCATGATGTCAACCATTGTGCTGAGCGGTCTGTGGATGACCCTCGTGGCGGTTGCCTTTTATAAATGCAGCTGGGTGGATTCCATTTTCCGTGATGCCCCGGATCACATTTATACTTATACGGGATTTTTCTGTGCCTATATTTTCATGGCGGTTGCCAACGGGTTCAATGTAAGGGTGGAAGGTCTGGACCTGTTGGACCATATAGGGAAGAATCCGGGATTTCTGCAGGTCATGGGCGGTATCATCCTGATCCAGTTCCTGCTGACGCTGTTTGGCGGCAGCGTACTCCGGACGGCTCCGCTGAATGGGCAGGAATGGAGCTTCGTTCTGCTTTGTGCCGTATCCATCCTTGTTGTGGACGGGCTGCGGAAACTGTTCCGTCAGCATTTTGGGTATAAGACGCCAACCAATAAGTAAAAATTAAAAAGCGTACAAGGATTAAGCAAAACGTCGGGAGTGTTTGTATAATTCCATGAGACGAAATGTGCCGTGGTGGCGAGACTGTTTGAGGAGCGAAACTCCGAGTTTCGAAGCCACAGGCACATGAGTCCATGGAATCACAGACACGAACGGCTTTGCGTAACCCTTGTACGCTTTTATTCTTTATTCTAGCTATTCACCATATGTGTTACGATAATTTTCTTTAGCCGATGCTGTTCCACTTTCGTAACTTCTACATGCAGGTCCTGATAGGTGAAAGAGTCTCCCTTTTTGGGAATTTCACCCAATGAGTCGATGACCCAGCCGCTGATAGACTGGTTTTCCAGATTGTACAGATCGAAATCCAGCTGAATGTAATCAAAAAGATCCCGGAGGTTGGCATTTCGGGAGTTGCTGTCGCAGGAAACCAGATATTTGTTGTTTCCCAGCTTGTGGAAAACGGAAACAGCATCATCGTGTTCGTCCCAGATTTCGCCTACCAGTTCTTCCATGATATCTTCAATCGTAACAATACCGGCCACGCTGCCGTAACTGTCAATGACAGCAGCCATCTGCAGTTTGTTGCGCTGCAGGTTTTTCAGCAAGAGGGATATTTTGGTGGAACGGTGTACATACGCAATATTCTTAATAATGGTTTTCAGGTTGAATTTCGGATTCTTTAAATACGAATTGTAAAAGTCCTTGGCGTGCAACAGGCCGATGATGGTGTTTTCTTCCGCGTCATAGACCGGTAAGCGGGTGAAATGATTTGTGGTAAACTGCCGGTAGATTTCCGCGTTGCTGTCAGTGATGTTGCAGGCGACCATATCTACCCGGGGCGTGTAGATTTCCCTGACCCGGATATCGTTGAATTCAATTGCCGATTTGATAAGGTCGCTTTCATCTTCGCTGATGGTTCCCTCGTTTTCTACTTCGTCTACCATGACTTTCAATTCTGCTTCCGTGATGGTCGGCTTTGCTTCCTTCTTGCCGGAAACGATATGACTGAGCCCGTCCTTCAGCTTTTTGAAGAACAGATTCAGCGGCGTAAACAACCGGGTATTCCACCATAACAACTTATGGAACGATAACAGGAAGGCTTCAGGATATTCCTTGGCCAGGCTTTTTGGGGAAATTTCCCCTACGATCAGGATGACGATCGTGGTGACGGCAGTAGCGACGGAAACGCTGTTTTCATCTCCTACCAGCTTGATACAAAGCAGGGTGGCGATGGATGCCGTGCCGATGTTCACGAGATTGTTGCCAACTAAAATGGTTGACAGGACCTCGTCGAAATGCTCCACCAGTTTCAAAATTCCGGCTGCGTTCCTGTCTCCGTTACGGGCCAGGTTTTTGATGCGTATCTTATTGACAGTGCTGAGAGCGGTTTCTGAAGCAGAATAAAAAGCAGAACCGCAGAGAAAAATGAAAAGGATTATCAGATATTGATAAAGTTCGTTTTCATCCACCATAAAACGTAACACTTCCTTAATACAGTGATTGGCAGTGGCCGTGCAAATGTTGCGCGCACTGTAATATTGTTTTTATAAATTATATGAAAAAAAATGTATCAGGTCAAATAAATCGGTTTGACTTATTAGTAGCTTGTTGTTATAATTATCGACACAATTACAGTATTATATTATTGTATAATAAGCAAGCAGGAAGAGGGGAGTCGAAAATGAAAGCACCGGCAAAGAAATATATTCCCTTTGCGCAGATTCCATTGGAACACCGTGAATGGCCTGACCATATTATTGACAAAGCACCCGTTTGGTGCAGCGTAGATCTGCGGGACGGCAACCAGGCGCTGGTTACGCCTATGCAGCTGCATGAAAAGCTGCGCATGTTCCGTACTCTGATAGATATAGGTTTTAAGGAAATTGAAATCGGATTTCCTTCTGCTTCCGAAACCGAATATGAAATTATCCGTACCCTGATCGAACAGGACATGGTGCCGGATGATGTGACGCTGCAGGTTCTCGTGCAGGCAAGACCGGAGTTGATCAGAAAAACATTTGAGTCTGTCAAAGGCGCAAAAAATGTTATCATTCATTTTTATAATTCCACATCTACCCTGCAGCGCAAAATCGTCTTCCAGAAAGACATGGACGGCATTGTGGACATTGCCGTGCAGGGCGCGAAGCTGATCCGCCAGCTGACGGAAGAGGAAATAGCCCGCAGCGGCATGAACATCCGCTACGAATATTCTCCGGAAAGCTATACGGGAACGGAACAGGATTTTGCTGTTCGTATCTGCCATGAAGTGATGGAAGCGCTGGGCGCTACGAAAGAAAATCCGGTCATCATCAATCTGCCGGCGACGGTTGAAATGTGTACGCCCAACACCTATGCGGACCAGATCGAATATTTTATCAAGCACCTGCCCAACCGGGAAGCGGCCATCATCAGCCTGCATCCCCATAA
>DOSQ01000024.1:0-1238 GCA_003512125.1 Acidaminococcaceae bacterium | reverse complement strand
GTGGCGCTGAACATGTACACCCAGGGCGTGGATCCGAAGCTGGATTTCCACGATATTTTATCCGTCGGCAGAGTATATGAAGAGTGTACCAAGATGGAAATACCGCCCCGGCAGCCTTATGTGGGGAGTCTGGCCTTCACCGCTTTTTCCGGCTCCCATCAGGATGCCATTAAAAAGGGCTTTGATTATATGAAGAATACGGGGACGGACTACTGGGAGGTTCCGTACCTGCCCATCAATCCGGAAGACATTAACCGGCAGTACGAGCCGATCATCCGTATTAACAGCCAGTCCGGCAAGGGCGGCGCGGCCTTTGTGCTGGAGCAGGCAAAAGGGTACCGCATGCCCAAGGCCATGCAGCCGGAATTCGGGGATATTGTCAAAGCCGCAGCCGATGCCTACGGCGATGAACTGAATGAGGTGCAGATCGTTTCCCTGTTCAATAAAGAGTTTATTGAGCTGAAAGGCAAATACGAACTGATCGAACGCCATTTTATTTACGAAAAGCATAAAGAAAAGGATAACGATAATCCGACGATTTTTACCGGCGTCATTTCCGTGGACGGCGAACACATGGACATGATGGGCCGGGGGAACGGCCCCATCGATGCGTTCTTTAATGCGCTGGCTAAAGTAGGCGTTACCGGCTACAAGTTTATTAACTACGACGAACATGCAATCAGCGTCGGCTCCAATGCGAAAGCAATCTGCTATATTGAGCTCCAGAAACCGGATGGGAATCACATTTTCGGCGTAGGTATCCACAGCGGTATCGTTGTGGCTTCTCTGTTGGGAATCCTGTGCGCCATCAACCGGGCGGAAAAGCAAAAGGCATAATATTTCAATATTTTTTATAAAAAAGACTGTGGTGATCCCGCAGTCTTTTTGCGTTTTAATCAGGACTGATTCGCATTGTATTTTGTATACATACAGGTCTTTCTGTGTTATAATATGGAAGTAAGATTCTGCATAACAATCTTTCACAGGCAATACGATTCATTTTAAATAGTTCGGTAAAGGAGTGTTACGATGACAGAAGTAAAACCGTTAAAAATTACAGAAACTGTATTGCGGGACGGTCCGCAGTCGTTGGTTGCGACCCGGATGCGGGTGCAGGATATGATTCCGGTTCTGGAAAAACTTGACAATGTCGGTTATCATGCCATTGAAGCCTGGGGCGGCGCTACCTTTGATGCCTGCCTGCGTTTTCTGGACGAAGATCCCTGGGGACGCCTGCG
>DOSQ01000023.1 GCA_003512125.1 Acidaminococcaceae bacterium | reverse complement strand
TTAAATCCCCAGGAAGCGCTGGATGCGCCACGCTGGCAGTGGATTGGCGGAAAGACGGTAGAAATGGAAGCTTCCTTTGATAAAACGATAGTGGAAGAACTGAAACAGCGGGGGCATGACATCAAAGTAATGGATGACTTCACGTCCTTCGGCAGGGGCCAGATCATCCTTCGCCAGCCGGACGGCGTGTATGCAGCGGCAACCGAGCCGCGGGCTGACGGAGTCGTTGCCGCCTGGTGACGTTCTGTGGTATAATATTAAAATAATATGTATAGTAAAATGATACCTTTGCACAGTGCTTTATCGTTTTTTATTCCGTAATGATGCAACGGCAGAGGTAAAGGAAAAAAACAGGAGACCATGCATGTTTATTGATAAAGCGAGAATTTATGTAGAAGCAGGTAACGGCGGCGACGGCATGAGCAGTTTCCGTCGGGAAAAGTTTGTGGAAAAAGGAGGCCCCAACGGTGGCAACGGAGGCCGTGGGGGCAATGTGGTCCTGCGGGCAGACAACAGCCTGAACACGCTCATTGATTTCCGGTACAAACGGAAATTCATTGCAAAGAGCGGTGATAAAGGCGGTGTTTCCAATATGACCGGTCGCCGCGGGGAAGATGTAATTATTAAAGTTCCGTTGGGAACCGTGGTACGGGATGATGAAACGAATATAATGATTGCCGACCTGACTGAGGACGGGCAGGAATTTATTGCCGCGAAAGGCGGCCGTGGCGGTAAAGGCAACGCCTGTTACGCCACCAGTACCAAACGGGCGCCGACGTTTGCGGAAAAAGGGGAACCGGGCACGAAAGGCTGGCTGCGCCTGGAACTGAAACTGCTGGCCGATGTTGGTCTGGTAGGGTATCCCAGCGTGGGAAAATCCAGCATTATCTCCCGGGTCAGCGCGGCAAGGCCGGAGATCGCGGCTTATCATTTTACTACCCTAACCCCGGTGCTGGGGGTCGTGCGGCTGAGTGAAGAACAGAGCTTTGTACTGGCGGACATCCCCGGGCTGATTGAAGGCGCTGCGGAAGGCGTGGGGCTGGGGCATGATTTCCTGCGCCATATTGAGCGGACCAAGGTGCTGCTCCACGTAGTAGATGTTTCCGGCTGCGAGGGTCGGGATCCGATTGAAGATTTTGAGAAAATCAATCATGAACTGGAAGCGTACAGCGCCAAACTGGCCCGCCGTAAGCAGCTGGTCGTGGCCAATAAGATGGACCTGCCGGACAGCGCGGACAATTTTGTTATATTAAAAGAATACGTTGAGGAAAAAGGCTATGAGATCATGCCGGTTTCTGCGGCGACAGGAGACGGACTGCAGGAACTGATGTGGAAAGCGTACGAAATGGCAGGCCAGTATGTAGCAGAGCCGGAGGAGGAAATCGGCGTTATTGAAGAAGGAGACCCGGACAGCTTTGAAATTATCCGTGGCGCAGAAGATGCCGATTTTGAGGTAAAGGGAAAAAATATTGAACGGCTCGTTGCTATGACGAATTTTGATAACGAAGAAGCCCTGTACCGTTTCCAGCTGATCTGGAAGCGCCTGAAGATCGAAGAAGCGCTGCTGGAGGCCGGCATTCAGGAAGGACAGACGGTGCGTATTCTGGACATGGTATTCAATTACCAGAAGAGCAAGTGGGCTGACAGGAAATAGCAGCCTGATAAGCAGTCTTTAGGCTTTTGATTAAGGTTTTTCAGGAAGTTTATTTTTACATACAAACGAATCTGAGGGGAAGTGGGAAAATGATTCGTAACCGAAAAGATCTGGCGAAAGTAAAACGTATTGTAGTCAAGGTGGGGACCAGCACGATCACCTATCCCAATTGCAGCCGTAATTTTACGCGGATGGACCACCTGTGCCGTGAGCTCGCGGATCTGCATAACAAAGGACTGGAAGTGATACTCGTAACCAGCGGCGCTGTTGCAGTGGGGGTGGAACGGCTGGGGCTGAAAGAAAAACCGCGGACCATTCCGGGCAAGCAGGCGGCAGCGGCCGTGGGGCAGGGCATCCTCATGAATACGTATGAAAAGATGTTTGCCGAATACGGACAGATCGTGGCCCAGGTTCTGCTCACCCGGACAGAAGTGCTGGACCGCCACCGTTATACCAATTCCCGCAACACGTTCATGGAGCTTCTGAAACAGGGGGTCATCCCCATTGTCAATGAAAATGACGTAGTGGCCCTGGACGACCTTAAGATTGGCGATAACGATAACATGTCCGCCCTGGTAGCAGGTATCGTGGATGCTGATCTGGACATCCTGCTCAGTGATATTGACGGACTGTATACAGCGAACCCCAAAACCAATCCGGACGCAAAACTGGTGTATGAGGTGAAGGAAATCACACCGGAGGTGGAAGCCAGTGCCGGCGCAGCAGGCAGCGGTTTTGGCACCGGCGGCATGTTTACCAAGATCCAGGCGGCGAAAGCGGCCACCAGTTCCGGGATCAGCATGGTGATCGCATCGGGAACAGAGTCCAATGCCATAACCCGGATATTGCAGGGAGAGCGGTTAGGCACCCTGTTTATTTCCCGGGAAAACAGGCTGCAGTTCCGGAAACGCTGGCTGGCTTTCGGTTCACGTATCGAAGGTTCGCTTCAGGTTGATGCGGGTTGTGCCAAGGCGATCCGCCGCCCGGGAGGAAGCAGTATTTTACCGGCAGGCATCCTGACCGTTTCCGGCGAATTTGAAGCCGGGCATACCGTGAGCGTCCGTGACGAAGCCGGAAATGAACTGGCCCGGGGGCTGAGTCATTATTCTTCTCAGGAACTGGAAAAGATCAAGGGACATAAAAGCAGTGAGATTGAAAGCATTCTGGGTGAAAAGACTTACGATGAAGTCATCCACCGGGACGATCTGGTCATACTGTAATTAGTTAGCGCTTACTGTTGAAGAAAACCTTTTGAACGTTCTGCGTGTGCCCGTTGTGGCAGCGTTACATGAATTCCAGCACTTGTTGCGTGCAGTGTATGTAAAGGAAGATAATTAAAAAGAAGGTGTGAAGATGACGATACGGGAACAGGCGATGGAAGCGGCAGCGGCAGCACGAAAGCTGGCTGCGGTTTCACCGATTATAAAAAACAAAGCCCTGGAGGCTATGGCGGACGCATTATTAGCTGAACAGGGAGCGATTCTGGAAGCGAATGCCAAAGATATGGAAGCAGGGAAAGCAAAAGGACTGAAAGAATCCCTGCTGGACCGGTTGCTGCTGACACCGGCCCGTTTGGCGGATATGGCAGAAGGGCTGCGGCAGGTCGCGGCGCTGAAAGATCCGGTTGGCGAGATTATCGGCGGCAGTACGCTGCCCAACGGGCTGACGATCACGAAGATCCGTGTTCCCCTGGGCGTGATCGGTATCATTTACGAGGCCCGTCCCAATGTGACGGCGGACGCGATCGGTCTGTGCCTGAAGAGCGGCAACGCGGTCATCCTGAAAGGCGGCAGCGAAGCGATCCGCTCCAATACAAAAATTGCTTCTGTTCTGCGGAATGCAGCAGAACAGGCTGGCATTCCCGCAGGCAGCATCCAGTTCATCACCAGCACGGATCACGCGGCGGTACAGGAACTGATTACCCTGAACGGGCTGGTGGATGTGGTGATTCCCCGGGGCAGCGGCCGTCTGATCCAGGCGGTGGTGGGCAATGCCAGCGTACCTGTGATTGAGACCGGTGTGGGCGTGTGCCACACCTTTGTAGATGCCGGGGCGGATTATGCACAGGCCGAGCCCATTCTTGTCAATGCCAAGACCCAGCGTCCCGCGGCCTGCAATGCAATGGAAACCCTGCTGGTCCACAAAGACGCGGTACAGGATTTCCTGCCCCACATGCTGCAGGTGTTCAAAGAAAACGGTGTACAGATCATCGGCGACGAAACAGTCTGCGCTATAGATAAAGAGGCCGTTCCGGCCACGGAAGAAGACTGGGCCACGGAATACGGCGATCTGCGCCTCTCTGTAAAAGTTGTGGCGGATCTGGATGAAGCCCTGGACCACATTGCCCGTTACGGAACCAGACACAGCGAAGCGATCCTGACCCGTAATTATGCGAACGCCCGCAAGTTCCAGCAGATGGTGGACGCAGCCTGCGTGTATGTGAACACCACGACCCGCTATTCCGACGGTTTCCAGTTCGGTTTTGGTGCAGAGATCGGCATCAGTTCCCAGAAGCTGCATGCCCGGGGTCCCATGGCCCTCCCGGAGTTAACAACTTATAAGTATCTGATCAGCGGAGACGGACAGGTTCGCCCCTGAAGCCGTTTCTTTTGAAAAAACAGGGTGTTTTTGTGTTTCCTAACATAAAAATGTCACAATTACCGATTACAATATAACCATAAAATACCGGGTAAATAATGAATTATCGTAAAGATAAAGAATAAAGCGGTACGGGAGCGTGATCAGCATGTTGAAGTTTATTAAAAATAATCTGTATGTTCTTTTGTTTTTGGTGATTCTGGCCGGAGCCTGCTTCGGAGGCTATAAATATTACCAGAGCCAGAAAGCGGCGAAAACGGAAACCGTGAAGACCGCTTCCGTAGAATACGGAAACCTGCAGAAGAGCGTATCGGCTACCGGCAGTCTCACCGCATTGGATAATGTGGATATCAGCTCCAAGATCACGGGCCGTATCGTAGAGGTTCTGGTGGCGGAAAACGATCACGTTACTGCCGGGCAGCTGTTGCTCCGGCTGGACGATTCGTCCCTGAAAGCAACACAGGAGCAGCGGGAAGCCACGCTGAATGAAGCCACGCTGACACTGAACCGGTATGCCGCGCTTTTGAACAAAGGCGCTATCTCGCAGCAGCAATATGATACCGCCATGATGAACTACCGGGTGGCCAAGGCTGCGTATGACCAGTCTGTATCCAACACGAACGATACCTATATCTATTCACCTATCGACGGCTATGTCATCGGCAAGCCCACCCCGGTAGGCCAGACCATCAGCTCCGGTATCAGTTCTCCCCAGGTCATCATGTCCATTGCCAACCTGGACAAGATGCAGATCGAGACCCTGGTAGACGAATCGGATATCGGGCAGATCAAAGTGGGGCAGAAGGTTGAGTTTACGGTAGACTCCTATCCGGAAGAAACCTTTGAAGGCACGGTGCGTCTGATCTCCCGCAGCGCAACGACTACCAACAACGTTATTTACTATAAAGTGTATGTAGATGTTGCCAATTCCAAAAACAAACTGTTCC
>DOSQ01000176.1 GCA_003512125.1 Acidaminococcaceae bacterium | reverse complement strand
CCGCGACCGGCGGCAGCAAACCGGCCACCATGGACACCGGCTATGTAGTTAAGGTGCCCCTGTTCATCAACGAAGGCGACCATCTGCTGATCGACACCCGCAGCGGCGATTACATCCAGCGCGCTTAATATATGTGGCTGGGTCGGTTACAACCGGCGCGCATAGTATGTGCGGCTGGGTTGGCTACTCCGGCGCGCGTAATATATGCGGCAGCGGCGATTGCATCCGGCGGGCCGGACGCGTGGAGCGGCAGCGCGGAAGCGGCGTTACAGCGGATTGCAGACCACCGTCGAAACACATAAGAAAAAACGAAAGGACTTCTGCATAAGAGGTCCTTTTTTTGTTTTATTTTTATGCGGGATATGGTATAATAATACATAGTCTGAAAATGGGGAACCAGTGCATTTTTGGACACTTTAGGTTTTTAATTTCAATGATACGGCAGGGAGGTACAGATGGCGGAAAAAGAGAGCAGCAAATATCCGGACCAGCCTGCAACGAATTCTGCGGCCGCCGCGGAAGCGGAGGAAGAAGAACTGGGTTATATTGAACTGGCAGACGATGTGATCGCCATCGTGGCCAGCCTGGCTGCCCTGGATGTTCCGGGTGTGGTCAGCATGAGCACGGGCTTCCGGGAAGAAATCAGCAACTTTCTGGGGAAAAAGAGCCTGTCCAAGGGCGTACGGGTCAAAGTGACGGGGCACAGCTGCCGCATCGCCGTATACGTTACGGTGGAATACGGCTGCAACATCCCCGAAGTGGCCATGAAGCTGCAGAAAAAAGTGAAAAGCGCCGTAGACGAAATGACAGAATACACGGCAGAGTTTGTGGATGTGCATATCGAAGGCGTAAAGCGCAGGGAAAAGAGCGAGCTGGAGATCAGCTTCAGCAATCCGGAGGAAAATCGCAACAACAGTATCTTTTAAAAGACACAGTATCTTTGAACAGGACCGCGGGTCCGGAAAATAAGGAGTGAAGTGTATGGGCATAACGGATCGAATCATATTGACGATATATACCATTCTGATGGCGGCCTTCGCGGTGACGCTGATCCTGATCACCGTGGGGGTGCTACCCGTCGGTTTTCTGATGTCGGTGATCTCCGCGCTGCCGGGGAACTGGGAATTCGCGGCAGGGGGCGCGGTCATCTTCCTGCTCAGCGTGCGGCTGCTGCTGGCCGGCATCGGCCTTTTGGGTGACTCCGGCACGCTGGACCTGGCGGATACCGATTCGGGTAAGACCATCGTTTCCAAACGGGCGCTGGAAGATTATATCGGTGACATCGCCCAGGAGGTCTATGGCATTTACGGGGTGAAGGTGGCGGTGGAAATGGAAGACAAGACCACCATCAACGCCCGCATCAAAGGCTCCCTGGAACCCGGCGTCAACGTGTTTGAGGTTACGGAAGAAGTCAAGGACAACGTGAAAGAGACCATCAAAAAAGTGGTGGGGCTGGACGTAAAGAACATAGAACTGTATTTTAAGAAGATCAAGAGCGACAGCAAGGAAAAGGGCTGATAAAGAGGAGGGACAGCGATGTTTAAAGACATATTCACAGACATCTGGCTTAATTATCGCGGCCGCTTCTTATGCTCACTGACCGGGGTGCTCATCGCTTCATTGTTTCTCACCGTCGGTTTCTGGCGGACGCTGTTTCTGCTGCTGTTTGCCGGCGGGGGCTTCTTCATCGGCTACAAAATCGACAAAAAAGAAGACCTGGTGGAGTGGCTCGACCGGCTGCTGCCCCCGGGCTATCATAAGTAAACAGGCGGCCGTATAAGAACGGCTGACGGAAAGTCATCGAGCCGGGTAAAAAACGGCTGCGGGAATGAAAAAGCAGCCACGGAAGAGAGGCTGCCGGAACGGAAGCGCAGCCACGGAAGAGAGGCTGCGGGAACAAAACGGAGGATACTTGTATATGATTCGCAGAGTTGCCAGGGAAATGGTATTGCAGAGCCTGTTCCAGATGGATTATACCCAGGCAGAGCCGGCCGAGGCGCTGGCCATCGCGCTGGAAGTCCAGCAGGATGAAGAAAACAGGGAAGAGGCCGCCAAAGCGGTACAGTATGCGGAAAAAGTACTGAAAGGCACCGCGGAGAAGCTGCCGGAGATCGATGCGCTGATCGGTAAATACGCCATCAACTGGGACGTAAAACGGATGCCCGGCATCGACCGCAATATTCTGCGCATGGCCATCTATGAAATGCGTTTTGCCGACGAAAAGCTGCCGGTGACCGTGGCTGTCAATGAAGCGGTGGAACTGGCCAAACGCTTCGGCTCGGATAAATCGGCCCGCTTTATCAACGGCGTATTAGGCAAGCTGATGCGGACGGAACAATGACAGAAGAAGTTTACCTTGGTATCGATACCAGTTGTTATACCACCTCGCTGTTCTTCATGGACCGGCAGGGGAACAAAGCCGCGGAAGCCCGGCGCATCCTGAAGGTGAAGCCCGGCGGCTGCGGCCTTCAGCAGTCGGAAATGCTCTACCAGCATATCCGGAACCTGCCGGAGCTGATGGAAGAGGCTGCGCAGGGACATACGTTTTCCGTGCTTGGCATCGGCGTTTCCGCCCGTCCCCGTCCCCGGGAAGACTCCTACATGCCGGCCTTTCTGGCCGGGCTCGGCTTTGCCCGGTCGCTGGCCGCCCTGTACGGGATCCCCTTATGGCAGATCAGCCATCAGGAGAACCATCTGGAGGC
>DOSQ01000091.1:19373-21023 GCA_003512125.1 Acidaminococcaceae bacterium | reverse complement strand
TTTTGGCAAATACGCCGCAGCGGGATGCAATCGTATAGATGCGTTTGGCATTGGCCGCCAGGTCGTTAAGGCCTTTGGCATCCGTATTCAGAAGGGCCGCCATATGGTCGATAAAGGCGCCGGTCCCTCCTGCGCACACACCGTTCATGCGTTCTTCCGGCGCGCTGCCGAAATACATGATCTTGGCGTCTTCACCTCCCAGCTCCACCATGGTGTCAGTCTGGGGGATCAGCTTTTTCACTGCCGTGGCCGCCGCGATAACTTCCTGTACAAAAGGCAGCTGCAGCCGCTGGGCGATACCCATGCCGGCAGAACCGGTGAGGGCGAAACGGAAACGGGACGGACCTACTACATTTTTCAGGGCGGTCAGGTTCGTCACCAGAGCACTGGGGATGTCGGAAAAATGCCGGGCATAGTGCTTATAGACAATACGTTCCTCAGCATCCAGTACCACTACTTTTATCGTAGTGGACCCGATGTCGATCCCCACTTTGAAGGACACAAATCTTTCTCCCGGTGCATTACCCCGTTTTGTCCGGGCCGCACCAGCGAAATCCTGCGGTTTGAAATTGTCAGTCATAAGAACACCTCGTATATATAATAAAAGACAGCCCGCAACCAGATGAAAGCTGCGTTGTCCAATTCCGAAAAGCAGCCGGCCTCCGCCAGATGAGAGCTTCTTCCGTCATTTTTCAGAATGCGTTTACATCAGGAGCGCCGCCAAATGAAAGTTTTGCCCCATATACATCGAACAGTAACAGGCAAATGGAACCCCTACTGTATAATATTATATTATATACCAAATTTAAATAAAAGCCATACTCTATTCCTATTAAAATATAATATTTTCATTCATTCGTTGTAATGAACCGTTATATTTCCCCGATTTCCAGGGATTTTTGCTTATAATACAGTCCACAAAGGGGGAAAAGAAGGTATACTTATAATGCGTCTATCATATCACTTCCCTGTCGATCTTACAAGAAATTTAAATTAATTAGCACTCAACTATTGACAGTGCTAACAAAATGTGCTATAGTATGTTCAGAAACAAGGAAAGCAGTATTGAGAAAAGCCATTGAATGGCTTCTTTCAGACTAGTGCTTTTGAAATAATCCGGCCTCAGGGCCTTTTATTTAAAAAGCAAAAGTCAAAAAGTCAATGCCGTTCCCGGTGTTTCCCAACGTTACCAAATTTTAAATTATTATAGTAAGGTTGCGGCACAGCCGCTTCCTTAACGAATGGAGGAATGAGTTATGATGTTACCGAGCATTTTTGGAGAAAACTTATTTGATGACTGGATGAACGACAGCGGCCTGATGAACGCCAACGCCTTCTTTGGGAAAGGCCATTCCCCGTTGTATGGCAAACACGCTTCCAATATTATGAAGACCGATATCCGGGAAAACAAGGACAGCTATGATGTAATCGTAGACCTGCCCGGCTTCAAGAAGGAAGGTATCCAGGTACAGCTGGATGAAGGTTACCTTACAATCACCGCGGCCAAGTCTCTGGACAAGGACGAAAAGAATGAGGAAGGCAAGTACATCCGTCAGGAACGGTACAGCGGCTCCTGCACCCGCAGCTTCTATGTAGGTAATGCCATCACGGTGGAGGATATCAAAGCCAAATTCGAAGACGGCACCCTGC
>DOSQ01000091.1:0-19295 GCA_003512125.1 Acidaminococcaceae bacterium | reverse complement strand
GAAAGCTGTGGAAGGCAAGAAGTACATCGCGATTGAAGGATAACGGACCAATAGCTTTTTGTTAATCCCCCTTAAATCATTAAATCCGGTTGTGGTATATCCATAACCGGATTTTTTTGTATTGCCCGGTAAAGTCTGATATAATAGTATTCGTTGATTATCAAAAATGTATCTTCAATTACGCGTGATAAACTATGGTATGTCATAAGCTATTGACATTAATCAAGTAGTTTTTGATTATCGAGGATCTTTATGTCAAACCGCAACATCGTCGTAGACCGACTGCGGGCACTGGCCATGCTGGGAGTTATCGGCATTCACATCGGGCCTTTTGTATTTGCTTCTTCCACGCCGCGCCTGGATTTGTTTCTGCTGTTCCAGGTATTCACCCGCTTCGCTGTCCCCGTTTTCTTTTTTATTTCGGGGTTTGGGCTGTTCTGTAATGATGCGCTGCACAAGCCCTTCCATTACCTCAGTTTCATAAAAAAGCACCTGATCACGGTAGGCCTGCCCTATTTCGTCTGGTCGTTCTTTTACATCGCCCTGTGGCAGTGGGAAGACATGTACCGGCCAGACCGTTCCTTTTCAATTTCCGTGCTTATTGTAAAATTTTTACTGGGGGAAGGCTGTTACCATATTTATTTTATGGTGATCCTGCTGTATTTTTATCTTTCCATGCCCTTTTGGCGCTGGATGGTTCGATTGATCAGCAATAAATCCGCTTCCGGCATTGCTTTAAGCCTTGGTGTGCTGGCCGCACTGCAGATCACCCTCTATAACTGGAGCGCAACCTACTGGAGCTACCCCCTCTGGACCCAGGGCCATGCCATGATCATCCGTCTCCTGAATGAACGTATGAACTACCTGCCTTTGTTTTACGGTTTTATTTTCGTATTGGGCGGTGTGTGCGCTGCCCACCAGAAACGGATCCGTGCCTTCCTGCAAAGCCACTTCACTTCCAGCCTGGGCATTTTTCTGTTAGCCTGCGCCCTGCTGGTTTGGAAGTTCAGGGAATATGTGTTGTCAGGTGTCCCTCTGGAAGATATCCCCGGCAAATACATGACCCAACTCACTCCGGAAGGTTTGCTTTATACCGTGTGCTGGCTGCTGTTCTTCAGCGCTGCGCTGGAAAAGCTGGAGGAAGATACTACGGACAGAAAAACATGCTGTACTGATGCAGCAGGAGCAGCAGAAAGCAGCCCGGAAGCCAAACGCTCTTTACCCTGCATGGCATTAGATGTCCTCTCTGAATATTCCATGATCATCTACCTGATCCATCCCCTGATCCTGTACTACTGGTACCAGTGGTTCGGTATGCTGGGCTTTTCCATGACGCAGGTACCGGTTCTGTTGTTTTATGTACTGGTGTTATTGACTTCATTGCTGGCCGGTGTGTTAATACATAAATTAGCAAAGAACTGCAAACCGGTTGGTTTAGCGCTTTTAGGAAGACAACCGAAATAACAAAAACCCCGCTCCATGACGGAACGGGGTTTTCTTTTTCGATATTACGCTTCTTTTGCTTCTTCCAGGGGCTCTACGCTGATGATGCGTTCGGTACGGCCATGACGACCGAAACGAACCACACCGGCAATCTTGGCATAGATAGTATAATCTCGGCCCATGCCAACATTTTTTCCCACATGGAAACGAGTACCATGCTGGCGCACGATGATGCTGCCGGCGGTTACGACCTTACCGTCGTGTGCTTTGGTACCCAGACGCTGGGAATTGGAGTCACGACCGTTGTGGGAAGAACCGGTACCTTTTTTATGTGCATGTAACTGCAGAATAAGTTTAAACATTCATTTCACCTCCATGTTCGCGAATTCGAACATCTTGCGGACATTGCTCAGCAAGCTGGTACAGCACGATTTCCATACTGCCCAGCAGGGACTGGCTTTTTATGTCAGGCGTACGCTGCAATATTACCTGCAACATACCCTTTTCCGTATCCACCTGATAGTCCACGGGATACTTCAGTTGCTGTTCCAAACCTACAAGAGCCATCTGCGTTGCCGCAGAGACCCAGGCACAGATTACGCTTTCCCCGGCCGGTGCGTCACCGGCGTGACCCTGGGACCGGAATCCTGTAATCTCTCCTTTACGGTTCTTGTATAAATCTACTGTAATCATCGCTGGTAAGCCGGGAATTTTCCCTGCTGTTAAGCCTGAATGCCGCTGATCTTAACGGCAGTAAACGGCTGACGATGACCAGCACGCTTGCGATAGTTGACTTTGGCTCTGTATTTGAAAACCAGAATCTTTTCGCCTTTGCCCTGTTCTTCTACGGTAGCAGTAACCTTAGCGCCGTCAATGAACGGTTTGCCAACGGTTACTTCGCCATCGTTGACGATAGCCAGAACTTCATCAAATACGACTTCAGCACCTTTTTCAGCGTCCAGCTTTTCTACGTTCAAAACGTCGCCTTCTGCTACTTTGTACTGTTTGCCGCCGGTTTTGATAATTGCGTACATGCATTGCACCTCCCTCTTCTTGGACTCGCCAATTACGGTACGCCACGCCTTTCGCAATGCTGCGTGTCTGTTGCGTTGCCAGAAGCGACGCAGCTGAACGTTTCGCTTTGCGCTGTGGCGGTTTACGGAACCTTCTTGTGCGGTTGGGGCCGGACATAATCGTCCAGACTGAGATATGATATCACAAAGCACGAATTGTGTCAAATTTTTTATAAATATTTATGAAAACAGCACTAGTTCAGTTTTCTTATTAATTTATAGCAAATTGCCGAAACCTCTGCTATAATGTAAGAAAAACAATACGCAACCGGTGCATTGTTGATTTTAACGGAGGCATCAATGAAAAATATTGAAACAAAAATCAAAAAACTTACTGCAGATATTTTAAAAGACTATAGCCAGGGCCGCACCATCGACAAGATGAACACTTTCACCAGCCCGGATATGGATGTGGTCGTTGATATTTTGGACAAACTGCAGAAAATCCTGTTCCCCGGATATTACCGTAACAAAAATTTTCATTTTTATACAGCAGAAAATAATCTTCAGACCCTGATTGAAGATGTGCTGTTTAACCTGACGAAGCAAATCTCCATGTACCTGCGGTATCTTCCGGAGTTCAGTAACGCCGATTACCGTACCTCCATGGACAAGGCGCAGGAAATCGCCATGGAATTCCTGTCCCGCATTCCCAAGATACGGGATCTGGTGGAAACGTCCGTGCAGGCTGAATTTGACGGCGACCCGGCGGCGTTCAATAAAGATGAGATTATTTTTTGTTATCCGGGCATGTATGCTATCATGGTGTTCCGGTTGGCACACGAATTTTACGATTTGAAAGTTCCTATGTTGCCCCGCATCATGTCTGAATACGCGCACAGCAAGACAGGCATCGACATCCATCCCGGTGCAACCATCGGCCGCTATTTTTTTATTGACCACGGCACCGGCATCGTAGTGGGCGAAACGACCATCATCGGCGACAATGTTAAAATTTACCAGGGCGTCACCATCGGCGCGCTTTCTACCCGGGGCGGTCAGACCCTTCGCAGTAAAAAGCGCCACCCCACCATCGAGGACAACGTGACCATCTACTCCGGTGCTTCCATCTTAGGCGGCGAAACCGTCATCGGTCACGACTCTGTGATTGGCGGCAACACCTTCATCACCCGTTCCATTCCTCCGGAAACAAACGTCAGTATCAAGAGTCAGGAACTGCATATAACAAAGTAGGGATAAAAAAATTAAGCAGACCGTTTTGGTCTGCTTTTTTTCTGTGGCGGAGAGGGTGGGATTCGAACCCACGGAGGTGATTAGCCTCGCTGGTTTTCAAGACCAGAGCCTTAAACCACTCGACCACCTCTCCGAAAGTACAATATGGATTATAATAAAATTTTAAGTTTCTGTCAACAGGGCCCGGACCAATATCATTTTCAGAACGACCTACTAACACTTCATTCCAAACCTGATCCGCATTATCATGTGCAAAATAATGTTATCCCGCCTGTTAAACCTTCTTTAACAAACAGTTTCCCGCACCTTGTGGGTACACACGCTGTATTTATTCAAATGCCTCCGGTCCCGACCATACAAAGGCTGAGAATTATAACCTCTTTTCTACTTCCATCAATATTTCCTTCTGCAGCTTTTCTCCTTCAGACAGATGACGTTCCAGCAACTGCTCCGCCTCTTTCACAACCGTTTTATCTTGCACGCCCCGCAGGTTGATCCGCACATTATAGGCCGCCACCTGCTGGCAGGCCCGTGCCAGAAAGGCGGATGCCGAGCCGTCTGTTACCATCATCGGATTTCCTTCCGTTACGGTAGTATAGGCCAGTTTCATGATCCGCACGCAGGCGCCTGTCACCTTTAAAGACGCAACAACTGCAGCTTTGCTGGCTTCTTCAATGGCGTTTCCCCGCCGGGCCGCTTCTTCTTCCGTGTTTTTTGGAAGTTTGTAAGCATGCAATACCAGAGTGTACATATCCGCATCTTCCTGGGCCATATCCAGCATCTCTTCCTGCAGGACCTTCGTCGCGGCAATAATCCCCTGCATCTTGTCTTCTACTGCTGCAAATTTTTTCTTGCCCGTCGTCATATGGGCCGACATGCCCGCCAGAGCCGCTGCCATAGCTCCGCAGATGGCAGCGGCACTGCCACCGCCTGGCATAGGCATCGTGGAATTAAGGTCCTGTATAAATGATTCTACCGGCTGATTCGCAAAACGCATTTCCGTTTGGCCCCCTGTATTTTAACTCGATACTGCTTCCGCGTGATTACTTTATGCCTGTGTTTTCTACTTACCAAGAGTTTTATTTATTCTTCCGGCTGCTCCTGTTGCAAAAAGCGCCTGACCTGCACCACAGCGGCATATCCATCCAGGGGTTCGGGCGGTGTGAGCAGCCCCAGCGGAATCAGACTGCGCCAGCCTTTGGGAGGAAATAGTTTCCAATACAGAGCTCTGGCCTCTTCCGTTGAATATTTTTCATCAACTATATGAAGAGGAAATCCAGGCAGTACCTTTTCAATCCACTGCCGGTGTTCTTCGCTGTTTGTTCCGTCCCCTAATACAATTCCCTGCAATTGATTGCGTAAAGCCCAGAAATTCGCTACTCTCAGTTTATCATATAGAAACTCCGGCAAGGCCTCCAAAAAATTCCGGGTTCTGATAATCTGCACGGCAAGAATCTCCCCAGCCCCGCTGACCAATGCCAGACCGGTTTTTTCCCGTCCCGGATCAATGCCCAGATAATAACATGTTATCTGCTCATTTTTACTTGCAATATATGTATTCTTTAACTTATCCATAGGATTGTTAAGGTCATTCAGAAATTTTTTCTAACTTAAGCTTCAATTCCACAGGACCCGCCGTAGTAATGTTACCGTCGGCATAAGCCGTTAGCCGGACTTTTCCTCCCATACGCTGCATTCTGGTAACCGTATCTACCATAGTAACTGCACTCAAATTTCCCACTTTGCCTGTCAATGGATCCGGCATGACTCCTTCTTTTACGGAACGTTCATTCACTTCCTGTAAAAATCCCATAAATGTATGATCCAGACTCTGTTGTTTATCAGTCGTATCAATTACCTTCTGGTGGATTTTGGTCCCGTCTTTAAATATCAGTTTGTTGGGAATAACCTCCAGCCCACACAGAACTGGTTGTCCTACAACTGTATTTGCAAGAGAACGAACCCTTATCAATACGTTGTTGCCTTTTGCTTTCCCTAACAGGTTCAGTAATCTCTCAAATTCATCGCGCTGCGCCCAAATGATTTCCGCCTTAGAGCTCGGATCGAGTCCGATCCGGTTCATTGCCGCTGTATTGGCACCTTCCATCAGCCAGTTCATCTGGTTACGGTTTTCTTCTTCTGAACCAGTATGCAAAACCCCTGCAAACACTACTTCGCCGCTTCGATACATCATCTGTCCGCCGCGCATGAACGCAAGGCCTTTCTGCAGATTATCAGTCTCCTGCTTAAGGTCTTTTATTTCTTCATTCAGCTTATCTTTGGCTTCGGCCAGAGACTGTACTTCATTTTTTGCATTAATCAGCGCGCCCCGGGTAACTTCATACTGACCCCGTACTTCATTCAGACTGTTATTAGCTGCAAGCAGAGTCTTTTCTGCCTCGGTTCTGGCTGCATTGGCATCTTTTATTTTTCCGTCCAGCTCAGTAATGGCTGCATTTTTTTCCTTCAAGGAAGTCATGGCCTTGTTGTATTCTTCTTCTGCAGTACTTTTTTCCGTATTAAGCCGGAGCAGTTCATTCTGAAGCTTTTCCATCCCGAATAACGCCGTACGCGCACTTTCCGAAGAAATCGCCAGAATACCGATAGAAAGCAACGAAATCAGCACGCCGGAAAGAACAGTCAGCAACACAGAGGTATCATGAGGGCGCAAACCGAACACACTCAGTTTCTTTTTCCCGATTTTACTTCCCAACTTGTCTGCAATATAGGCGATGAGTCCGCCCATTACTGCTAACAAAAACATCAGCCGTATACCAAACATGGACTATTCCCTTCTTTAATAATTATTTAACAAACTTTCTTTATGCAAACTTCCTTTGCATAAAGAGGGCAGCCAGATTTTTATATCAATAGCAAAGTGAGATTCAATTTCAGGGATCCTGTATCAATAATCCGCCCTCTTCAACATAAAGATACCGACGATAAAGCATATAATATTAGGCAGCATAGCCGCCAACAGAGGGGGAATGACCCCTCCTTTTCCCAGGCCGGTAGCAAAAGCCATAATTCCGTAATACATAAAGATGACGATTACGCTGATACCCATACCAATCGAAGAACCGCTGCGCTGCCGCTGTGTTCCAAGGGGCGCTCCCAGTAATGCGAACACAAAGCTGGCAAGAGGGATGGCAAAACGCATATATATTTCTGTCCACAAATCAGAGGTAGGCAGTTTCTGTCGTTCCAAGACCTTAATGTAGCCCCGCAGTTCCCCCAATGTCATTTCGTTTATACTCTTCTGTTCCCAGTTGATTTCCCTTGGTGTTATATTCAGCGGGATCACCTGTTTGCTGAAAGTTGCTTTGTCAGTAACATCATCCTGGTCATTTATGGTAAAAATGGTTCCATCCTCCAATACCCAGGAGTCGTCTTTCCAGGTAGCCATTTTTGCAGTCTGCACACGGAACAGCTTCTCTTTCTGAAATTCTTCAATGGTAACATTGCTCATGACCCCCGTACTCTCGTCAAAAGACCGGGCATACGTGATGCGTTGCGTGTTCCCGCTGAGAGTCTTGATAACTACGTGATCCTGCGTTTTCGGTTTCACATTACCGCGTATTTCCACAGCCAGGATCCGTTTGGCTTCATGTTTGGAAGGCGGTACCACTTTTTCCGCCCAGATGACCGAAAAAATACTGACTACAAAGCCGACAACAATGACCGGCGCTACAATCCGGTAATAACTGACACCGCCGGATTTCATGGCCACAATCTCACTGTTGCCGGAGAGTTTGCCGAAAGCCATCAGCGTCGCCAGTAACACCGCCATGGGAAATGTATAATTGACGATTTCCGGGAGACTGTAAAGAAACAGCCGGCCCACTGTCGAAACTGGCGCCCCATACGTCGTGATGTACTGCACAATTTTAAACAGCAAGCTGCTGGCAATGAAGATACTGGAAAACGATGCTACACCAAAGACAAAAGGATACAGCAATTCTTTCAGTACATATTTGTCCAATAACCGTAAATGCATTGCTATCCCCCTACATCTTAAAGTTTTCGCCCAGGTAATATTTTCTTGCCACCGGATCGTTGGCAATGCTTTCGCTGTCGCCATGCAACAGTACCTCGCCGCTTGCCAGGATATAGGCTTTGTCCACGATACTGAGCGTTTCCCGTACATTATGGTCGGTAATCAATATCCCGATACCCCGCTTTGCCAGATGGGCGATCATGCTCTGAATATCTGCCACTGCGATGGGATCAATTCCCGCAAAGGGTTCGTCCAACAGTATAAAAGCCGGATCTGTAGCCAGGGAACGGGCAATCTCCACACGCCTCCGTTCGCCGCCGGAGAGCGCGGTCCCCACACTGTTCCTTACATGACCAATGTCGAACTCGTCAAGAAGGTCCTCCATTTTCTTTAGTCGCTCTTCATGGGATAAAGAAGTTGTTTCCAGAATTGAAAGAAGGTTCTCTTCTACTGTCATTTTCCGGAAGATAGACGCTTCCTGCGGAAGATAGCCAATACCCAGGCGGGCCCGCTGATACATGGAAAGCTGACTGATATCCTTCCCGTCCAGGGTCACGGTACCGGAGTCTGGCTTTGCAATTCCTACGACCATATAAAAGGTCGTTGTCTTTCCGGCTCCATTGGGACCCAATAACCCAACGATAGTCCCCTGCTCAACCTGCAGGCTTACGTTGTTCACCACTTTCCGTTGTCCGTAAATCTTTACCAGATTCTTTGTTTCAATAATCAAGCTGTTTTATCCTCCGTGTGGGACGTTGCTTTTTGTTCCCTGTCTTTGCCCTGTACTCCGGCATGGAGCTTTTCGTCGCCGGGCGCATCCTTGTCTGCTGCGGGTTTTGGATAGTACACCATGCGCACATTGCCACTGGCACGCGTCCTGCTGTCCGGACCGGACAGGTTGGTAACGCGCAGTTTATCACCAGTGACAGTGTTGCCGTCCTGGGTCAGCCTGGCGTTACCGATCAGTTCGATGTAACCGGTTTCATGACCGTCGTAGACAGCCCTGTCAGCAGATCCTGTCATCTTCTTCCCGCTGTTCATCATATCCACCCCGCCAGTAGCATCAGCCCGCCCGGTTTTGAAATCGTATACAATCTTGCCGGCTGACAACCAACTGCCGTCTGTAGCGGAAATCCTGGCCGCTCCGCCAAGTGTCTCCGCAAATTTTCTGTCACTATGGTAATCAACACGGGGCGCCTGCAATACCTTGTCACCTCTGGTGAGAACTGCATCTCCCACGGCAGAAATGAACTCAGGGGTATATAAAACCAGTTCCCGGCTGCGCAGGTGGTTATCTTCTTTGTCTGCGGTTACACCGCCGTAGAGATGGCCGGTACGGTTTTTACTGTTAAAAGTTGCGCCGCCTTCCGCTACAGCCGTGCCGCCGTCATAACGGATTGTAGTCTTTCCGGCAGCGGTTCCGTCTCCGCTGGCCAGGTCATATTCAATTTCAGTTGCATCCACGCTGTACTTTGCATCTGCCGCCGGAGCAGCCAGAACCATATTATATTGCAACAACACCGTAAGACAGCCCGCCAGTGCAACATGTATCACTTTATTCTTCTTCATAATGACCGCCTCTTTCCATATGCGCTTTATCCTGCAGTTTAAAATGTTCCAATTTACTGGATGTTGTGATTTTTTCTGCTGTAGCCAGCATATCATCCTTGATAATCCTGACAGCACCAGTCGCCGTCAGAATATCTTTCTGCTGGTTCCATTCAATTTTATCTGCTTTGATAAAGCCGCCATTTTTCCAACGGGCCGTTACGCCCTGATTCAGTGAAAATTGGTTACTTTTAATCTTAACCTCTGCTGCTGATGATTTTATATGAATCTCATCACCGTTACTGAGATAAACGGTTCCTTCCAAATCTTTTGCCTGGATCACATCATCGTTCATCTGGCGGGCTTCCCCTACTTTCAGTTCCCAGAGACGCTTTCCTTCCGTTTCCCTGTTCAGAGTTGTATTATAAACTGCGGCATTCGTAACGGGCGCTTCCGACTTTTTTGTCTTGTCTGTCGGTTCCGGGACCGTACTGCCCCAGAACAGCCAGGCAAATACGAGGAACAGGACAATGATGCCAGTTGCAGTCATCAGTATTGTGTTTTTATTTTTCACTGCCATCCTGCTCCTTTGCTTTCACTTCTTCATACGGTGTATTCCAACGGTGCTGGAACCACAGCCAGTTGTCCGGATACGTTTTTATGATCCGTTCCACGGATTGTGTCATTTTCAGGGTCAGGTTATAGTCATCGGCTTTCCTGTCGCCGGTATCTTCATAGTAAAATGGTTCTTCTACAATCACCTGATGTCCATGCCCATCCGGTTTTCGCACAATATAAATCGGAATGCAGGGCGCCTTGAACTTACGGGCAAAGTAAGCCGGACCGGTAGGGGTTGAGGCCATTTTCCCGAGAAACGGGACAAAAATGCCATCATAGCCGCCGTCCTGGTCGGCAATCAGCCCTAACATACGGCCTTTTTTCATGGCCCGGGCACAGCCTAAAATTTCACTGCTCCCCCTTGCGAAAATTTCCTGTCCCACACCTCTTCGCAACTCATTCATAAAATCGGAATAGACTCTGTTAGGCTGCGGTTTTTCCACGGCACTGAGAGGAAACCCGTTCAGTGCCAGAGCAGCCCCCAGCCATTCCCAGTTATCTATATGACAGGCCAGCATAACAACACCTTTTTTCTTCTGCAGGGCCTCCCACAAAATTTCCGGATGGTCAAACGTAACCAGTCCCCGGATATTATCTTTGTTCAATGCAGGCATATACAACATTTCCATGACGGAAATACCCAGGTTTATAAATAAGCGTTTTATTGTCGCTTTGGCTTCCAGCCTGCTGTATCCCAACCGTTCCCGAATCGTCTCCTCTGCGCGGATACGCTGTTTTTTTGCAATATGCCAATACAGGTGACCCAGACCAGTGCCAACCTTCACCAGCAGCTTGTAAGGCGTATGAGAAGCCAGCCAGCTCAGGGTCTTCAGAACTGCATATAACATTATTGTCGTTCCCCTTTTCCTTCTTCTATAAATTCTTTCACAATGGCATCCCAGATGCCCCTGGATTTCAGGATCAGCTCCAGCAGATCCCGCACAGCGCCCTGTCCTCCCTTATGGGGCGAAATGAATTCCACTCTCTGCCTCACATCATCTGCTGCATCTGCCGGTGCAGCCGACAGTCCCGCTGCCAAAAGGGCCGGGAGATCATTAAGATCGTCGCCCATGAAGGCAATCTCTTCCAGAGATAAATTATATTTTTCTGCCAGCAACAGCAACGCCTGCTTCTTCGCGGAAATCCCGCTCATGGCATCTTCCGCTATGCCCAGCTCTTCCGTGCGCCGTTCAATAATAGGCCCCTTTCGGCCGGTAATAACGGAAATGCGCAACCCGTGCCGTCTGGCAGCAGTAATCCCCAGACCATCTTTGGCGTTAAACCGTTTAAACAGCTCGCCTTCTCCACTGATATTGATACTTCCGTCCGTGAGAGTACCGTCCATATCCAGAGCAACGAGTTTTATCTTTTCCGCTTTTTGCCGCAATGCTTTCTGTGAAAGATTTTGTGATGCCATTTACAAACTCCGAAAAACAATATGTTAAAACTTTTTGGACGTCGACTAAACTACACCCTGCCGTACCAAATCTGTCATGTGCAGCAGTCCGATTACGTGCCGCTCTTCATCAATGACCGGAAGGACGGTAATGGGCTTTGGTTTGTGGCTTTCCATGATATGCAAAGCCTGTGCCGCTAATTTTTCCTGCGTAACATATTTCGGTTCCTTCGTCATCAGTTCCGTGACCGGCCGCTTAAGAAAATCCATCCCCTGGGAAAGACCACGGCGGATATCGCCGTCCGTCAGAAGACCGATCATGAACCCGTTTTCATCTACAACAGAAACAGCACCCAACCCTTTATCGGTAATGATAAACAAAGCCTCCGTTACAGTAGCGCTTCCTTTTACTACCGGGTTTTCACTGCCGCTGTGCATAATATCCCCTACTGTCAGCAACAGTTTCCGACCCAGGCTGCCACCGGGATGAAATACAGCAAACTGCTTAGAAGTAAAATGATGTTTCCCCATGAGAGCCATAGCCAGCGCATCGCCAAAGGCCAGTGCCGCTGTAGTACTGGAGGTTGGAGCCAGCCCCAGAGGACAGGCCTCCTTCTTTACGCCTACATTCAATACCACATCAGCGTTTTTTGCCAGGGTAGAATCAGAATTCCCTACCATGGCAATCAGTTTGGCCCCGATTCGTCGCAGGGATGGTAAAATATTCAACACTTCCCCGGTCTCCCCACTGTTAGACATGGCAATTACCACATCGTCTGAAGTCACCATGCCAAGATCTCCGTGGATCCCTTCCGCAGGATGCAGATAGAAAGACGGAGTACCCGTACTGGCCAGCGTGGCGGAAATTTTATGGGCAATGATGCCAGACTTACCCATACCTGTCATGGCTACACGTCCCTGACAGGCCAGAATCATTTCCACCGCTGCGTCAAAATGATTGTCTATACGGGGAATCAGGTCCAAAATGGCTTCTGCTTCCATCTGCAAAACCTTTTGGGCATCGGTCTCCATTTCGTTCATGGTCTATCGTATCCTTTCATCTGGTTTAGAGAATCGCTGCTTAATTCATTTGCATGTTTTCCGGGAATACTGACACATTTTCCCCGGCACTATCTGTACGTTTTACGCTTTGCGTGCAATCCTGTCAATGGCCAGCACATCGGTCAATAATGCTTCCAATTGATCCAGCCGCACCATGTTTGGTCCGTCGCTCAGCGCTTTGGACGGGTCATCATGGACTTCCAGGAATAAAGCGTCCACACCTACTGCCGCTGCTGCCCGCGCCATATGGGGCACGTACTTGCTCTGTCCTCCGCTGCTGGTACCTTTGCCGCCGGGAATCTGTACACTGTGGGTTGCGTCCATCACCACCGGATAACCCAGTTCCCGCATGATAGCCAGCCCCCGCATATCGGTGACCAGCGTATTGTAACCGAAACTGGAGCCGCGCTCTGTCAGAAGAATGTTTTGATTTCCGGACGCTTCCAGTTTGGAAATGACATTTTTCATATCCCAGGGCGCCAGGAACTGCCCTTTTTTTACATTAACACATTTACCGGTTTTTCCGGCTGCGTACACAAGGTCTGTCTGTCGGCAGAGGAACGCAGGAATCTGAAGTACATCCAGCACGTCCGCCGCTTTTTCCACCTGACATGTTTCATGGATGTCGCTGACTACTGGAACACCCAGTTCCTTTTTAATCGCTGCCAGTTGCTTTAACCCTTCCTCCAGTCCGGGTCCCCGGAAGGAATCATAGGAAGAGCGGTTGGCTTTATCATAGGATGCCTTGAATACGTAAGGCATACCCAGCTTTTCACAGATCCGTTTTACTTCCTGTCCGATGGCCAGACTGTGCTCATAGCCTTCCAACACGCAGGGACCTGCCAGGAGCAGCAGGGGCTGCCCCGGTCCCACTTTATAGGGTCCAACATTAACAATATGCATCAGTTGCCTCCAATTATCAATATTATTTCCGCAAGAAAACACCGTAAGTACTTCTTTATTTCCCGGCCAGCAATTTGTTCACTGCATCCAGATCTTCCTGGGTATCTACCCCGATACCCCGGAAATCGCTTTCCAGTACTTTGATCTTGTAGCCATTTTCCAAAACCCGCAGCTGTTCCAGGCTTTCCACCTGTTCTAACGGGGTTGGATCCATGGCTGCGTACTGCATGAGGAATGTACGAGTATATGCATAAATGCCTACATGTTTGTACACCCTGAACAAATCCGATTTATTGCGGGGATACGGAATCAGACTGCGGGTAAAGTACAGGGCATACCCGTTTTTGTCCGCAACCACCTTCACCGCAGAAGGATCGCCAAATTCCGTTTCTTCCATCCGTGTTTTCATGGTAGCCATCTTCAAATCCGGTTCTTCGACAAAGGCTTCCGCCAGACGATCAATGATTTCCGGCGGTATCATGGGCTCGTCACCCTGTACATTGACGATAACATCTGCATCAGGGTATTTTTCCGCCACTTCCGCCAGGCGGCTGGTTCCGTTGGGATGGTTCTCCCGTGTCATACAGGCGTTGCCGCCGAAAGCAAGCACCGTATCATAGACTCGTTTGTCGTCTGTTGCCACAATCACTTCTGCCGGCATCGCCGCCTTTTTCGCCTGCTCGTACACACGCTGGATCATGGGCTTCCCTGCAATCAGCTTCAGTGGCTTTCCCGGCAGCCTGGTGGATGCATACCGGGCCGGAATCACACAAATCACTCTCATGAAAGCATCTCCTTTACTGGTACTGAACTTTTAGAATCCTGCGTTTTATCTTTCATTTTCTGCAGCACGGCCTTCACCGTATCTTCCAGCTTTTTGTCAAATGTCTCTTCATTCCGGGTAATCATAATATCCATGTTCATGACATACAGGGGAATATCCCGGTTGAAGTAAATAAATTCCGTGGGAATCTTAACCGCGTCCTTCCCGGTGGTAATCAGAGCATCTGCTTTCAGTTCACTGGCCCGCTCGCCGATATACTGCATTTCCAGCATGCCGTAATCATGATGATCAGGATATCGGACCGCTTCCACAATATCCAGACCGCAGCCTGAAACATTCTGCTCAAAGGATGAAGGGTTGCCAATGGCTGAGAACACCATGACCTTCTTACCTTCTAATTCTTTCAGGGGCAGTGGGTTCTGCTGAATGCCCTTGTACCAGTCCGCAATCTCTACAAACTCTTTTGGGTGATGGATACTTTCCACAATGGGAGCTTTCGTATTGTACTGCCGGATATTCTCGGTCAGAATGCTTCTGGTCAGCTGGGAACTCTGATCGGACTTGGTAAACAGAAACATATCCGCCCGGTTCAGATGACTCAGCGGTTCACGGAGAATACCACGGGGCAGCAGATTCCCGTTGCCGAACAGGTTCAGGGTATCCACCAGCACGATGTCCAAATCCCGGTTCAGCTGCCAGTGCTGATAACCGTCGTCCATGATGATGACTTCGGCGTGGAGTTTATCCACCGCGTAACTGCCGGTCACGTCACGGTTCTTGCCGATGACTACCGGGATCCCGGGCATCATCTTGGCCATCAGGTAGGCCTCGTCGCCGGCCTCGTAACTGGTCATGAAAATTTTCTTTCCGTCGGATACCACGCCCAGAGGCTTATCCCAGTGGGAACGGTAACCGCGGTTCAGGATTACCACACGATAGCCCATGTTTTTAACCATCATGGCTACCCGCTGGGCTGTAGGCGTTTTACCGGTACCGCCTACGGTAATATTGCCGATAGAGATAACGCAGCAGTCCAGCTTCCGTCTTGACAGGATACCTGCTTCATACAGCCACAGGTTCACCCGGGCACCAAAACCGTAAATATAGGACAGGCACCGCAGAAGACCCAGCAGGATAAACGCATACCAGGGACGTTCCGAGGCATGGGCTATATGGAAGATGTACTGGATGATAGCCGCGCCATGTTTCAGACCCCCGCCGCCCGCGTCGTTAAAGTTACGGGTATTGACAGGATATTCTTTCGTATAAGCACGGGGAACCGCGGCTTTCTCCAACAGATCTGTCAGATAATGCATAGTATTCAGGGCCGCGCCCCGGTTTTCCCGGATGACCTGCATGGAGGCGTCCCCCATCTTTTTGCGCAGGGAATCGTCTCCCGAAATTGTCAGCAATTCTTTAATCAGGTCACGGGCATCCTGTACCGTATGTAAGGCACCCGCTTTGGTCAACAAAGAGTAGGAATCCTTAAAATTTTCCATACTCGGGCCCACCAGGATAGGTTTGGCATGGGCTGCCGGTTCCAGCACATTATGACCGCCATAACTCCTGTTCATCAGACTGCCGCCCACAAATACAATATCGCCTACTGCGTAAATACGGCCCAGTTCACCTATTGTATCGATGAGGACCACCGGATATTCAGGGCGGGGACCGCTGTAGTTCTTCAATTTGGAACGCAATCCGGCCTCATAACCAAACTTGCTGCTCAGACGTCTGATTTCGTCTACCCGGTCAGTCTTACGGGGAGCTATGATAAGCCTTGCTTTTGGATATTGTTTTCGAAGTTCAGTAAAAGCAGTCAGCAAGGTGTCTTCTTCCGGTGCATGGGTGGAACCTGCCACGATAACCGGAAATGCGTCATCTCCCAACCCCAGTTCAATTTTATAGGTTTCCAGATCCTCCGGCGTTACTTCAGCATAGGTCTGATCGAATTTTGTGTTACCGGTGACAAAGATCTTTTTGGGATCCGCGCCCAGATGGGTAATGTAATTGGCGTCAATGCTGGACTGCATGCAGAAACGGCTTACAGTACGCAGCATGTCACGCCAGATGCTGAACAGATATTGATACGTCTTTACAGACCTTTCGGAAATCCGGCCATTGACCATCATCACAGGAATGTTCCGCTCCCGGATTGCCCGCAGGAAGTTGGGCCACAGTTCCGTTTCTACCGGAAGGAAAATGCCTGGATGCACACGGCGTACAATGGATTCCGCTACCCAGGGCAGATCAAGCGGGAAAAAAATATAGGCATCTGCTTCCGGAATGATCTGCTTCGCCATATTGTAACCGGCCACGGTAAAAGCAGATACCAGAACTTTCCGCTCCGGCATGATTCTTTTGAGTTCCTTTACCATCGGGCTGGTCGCAACAATTTCGCCTACTGATGCGCCATGAATCCAGACGCAGTTAGTATTGATCACGTTCGCAATCTCTTCCCGGCGAATCAGTCCCATACTCTGCCGAAACCGGCTGCTAAACCCTTTTTCCGTAATCAAACGGTAAATATAAAACGGCAGTATCAGGATGAAAAAAATCAGCAGGCCTAAAATATTATAAAGAATATACATCATAGGTTATGATCAGCTCTCTTCCTTGTTGTTCCGATACTGTATCTGGTACAGGTGCGCATATAAACCGTTCTTTTGCATCAGTTCGTCATGCGTGCCGTCCTCTGCCAGCTTCCCTTTATCCAGTACCAGGATCCGGTCAGCATTTTTTATTGTAGAAAGACGGTGGGCAATAATGATGGAAGTACGCCCTACCATCAAACGGTTGAGAGCTTCCTGAACGATCCGTTCACTCTCTGTATCCAGAGCAGACGTAGCCTCATCCAGGATCAATATACGCGGATCTTTTAAAATCGCTCTGGCAATCGCGATCCGTTGCCGCTGACCGCCGGAAATATTCACGCCCCGGTCGCCCAGCATGGTATTGTAACCCTCCGGCAATTCCATGATAAAGTCATGGGCATTAGCCGCTTTTGCCGCCGCTTCAACCTCTTCTTTTGTGGCGTCAAGCCGCCCGTATAATATATTATCGTACACAGATCCGTTGAAAAGAATGGTCTCCTGAGGCACGATTCCCACCTGTTGCCGAAGGGAGTCCAGCGTCACATGTTTGATATCCGTTCCATCAATCCGAATCGTTCCAGAATCACAGTCATAAAAGCGTGGCAATAAACTGGCAACCGTTGACTTGCCGGCGCCGGAGGGACCTACCAGGCCAATCGCCTGCCCGGGTTTGGCCACAAAAGAAAGATTATGGAGGATTTCGTCACCCTTATTATACGAAAAGGTCACATGTTCAAAGCTGACGCTCCCATTCACGGCAGGAAGCGCTTCAGCATCCGGGAGATTCTGTACTTCTTCCGGAAGATCAAGCACATGAAAGACACGCTGTGCCGCAGCCAGCGCCCGCTGGATATTGCCGCTCACCCGGGTAATCCGTTTGATCGGATTGGAAATATTAACAGCATACGCAAGAAATGCAACCAGGGAGCCGGCCGTTGTTTCTCCTTCAATTACGTTATTACCTCCATACCACAGGATCAGGGTTACGCCCAAGGCTGCCACAAACTCAATGGTCGGCGTCAGGGTCGCCATGTATCTCGAGTTCTTCAGGTTGGCTCTCAGGTTCGCCTGATTCTCCTTTTCAAAACGGTCAATTTCATATTGTTCCCTGACAAAAGACTTTACTACCCGGGCTGAAGAAACGGATTCCTGCAGCACAGACGTAATATCTGCCGTAGCTTCCTGGATCTGTCCGCCGGAACGGCGTATCTTTTTCCCGAAAAAGTTCATAAAATACAGGACTACCGGAAATGTCAGAACCGTAAACAGCGTCAGTTTCCAATCCAGATAGACCATGGCACAGACAGAGCCGATCAGAATGATACTTTCCGTAACCAGTTCAATGGTATTATCAACCATGGCGCCCTGCAGGGCATTCACGTCATTAGTCACATAACTCATGATGGTACCTGTCTTATTTTTATCATAAAAAGACATGGACAGGCGCTGCAATTTGCGGAACACTTCACCGCGGATATCAATAATTACGTGCTGTCCCACCCAGCTCATGAGATAATTCTGCCCGTACAGAAAGATTCCTCGCAGTAAAAAAATCACCACGATACTGGCAGATATCACGTTCAGCATATAATAATCTTTTGCGTTAAGCACCTTATCGATCATATCCCGGAAAATCCAGGGCAGATACAGATTCCCGCCTGCTGCCAGCATCGTGCAGACAAGGGCAACTGCCAATACGTGAAGATATGGTTTGATATAACTTAAAACGCGCTTATATAAGTCCATCTGAACTCCTTGCAGATTTTAAAATTTCAATTTTTAGAAAATCCTATTCCCGGTTTTGCCTGGCCATGCGGAGCACGAGTTCGGCCACCCGCTTTACGGCTCCGGGTTCCCCTAACTTTTTCTTTACTTCCTGCAGGTCCCGCTGCAGTTGGGCATACCGTTCCGGCTCCAACAGCTCCATCGCTGTAGACGCAATCTTTTCCGGCGTGCAGTCATCCTGCAACAGTTCCGGCTCAATCAGCCGCCCCGCCACAATATTGGGAAGACCGATGTGAGGAATTTCCACCACCCGCTTGGCAATCCAGAAGCTGAGAGGGGAAGATTTGTACAATATTTCGCAGCCCAAACCGCACAGGGCCGCTTCCAGGGTCACCGTCCCGCTGGTAGCAATGGCAAAATCCGCTGAGCTCATCACGTCGTAATTATGTCCTTCGGTCAGCCTGATTTCCAGACCGGCTTCCTGGATTGGCGTTTCCAGCATATCCCGGTCAATGGTTACAGCCCGGGGCATGGCAAAATCAATGTCCGGGCGTTTCTGTTTCAGAATCTTCGCCGCCGCCAGCATATCTGGCAGCAACCGCTGAATTTCCATAACACGGCTCCCGGGCATCAGCAGCACCAGCGGATGGCCCTGTCGCTTGCCGGTCAGCGCTTCTGCTTCTGCCTTCGGCAGAGTTGGTTTGACCGTATCTACCAGAGGATGCCCGACAAATTCAATATCAGCCCCATAAGATTTATACAGATCATACTCAAACGGGAAAATGGATGCAATTTTATCTACAACCTTCACTACACCGGCCGCCCGGCTGGGCCGCCACGCCCAGGCAGAAGGCGCGATGAAAGAAACCACTTTAATTCCCCGTTCCTTAGCCAGTTTTGCCAGACGCATGTTGAAACCGGGATAATCAATGGTCAGCAATACATCCGGCCTGCGCCG
>DOSQ01000056.1:3683-5888 GCA_003512125.1 Acidaminococcaceae bacterium | reverse complement strand
CATTGTTATTCACTCTCCTGTTTTACACTTCCTCCGTTATATCAATTTCAATGCGCGGATTACTTTTATCGTATAGCACCCGGCTGCCGTCGTGTCCGGCGACGATCTGGGAGTTATCATCTGCCAGGACGTGGTATTTTACCAGAACGTCATCTGCCGCTTCCAGCAGATTGGTCAGGTCCACCCTGCGCCGGGTCTTCATATAGAACAGGCAGCGGACATTCACCGCTTTGTCAATTTCCATATCAGAGTACGGCTGGAGCCATTGGCTGCATTTTTCCTCAAAATCCTTATATTGTTTGCTGGGTATAGGCACGATCCGTCCGCCCAGCTTCACAAGGCGCATGGAGTTTTTCTTTGTTCGTGCTTCGATACCGATTGTGATTTTCAAAATTTCCCTCCTCTGATAAATCCGTTGTCTTATTTTCAAGCCAGAGGGAAATATCCCGTTAAGAAAATGGGGGCTGACTTAAGCCCCATTTTTAGGGATTATTTTCCTCTTGGAAATAAGGAAAGAAATCTATATATATAATACGGATTTCCCTCAAAATTTCCCTGAGATTACTTCCTGATCACGACGTTATTTTTGACCTCATAACCCAACTCTTTTAAATCGTTCCGGATGGTCTTCACGTTCCTGCCAAAATAATCAGCCAAAGTTTGTACCGTAATTTTCTCGCCCATGTCCAAAGCGTTGATTGCGTCCTCAATTTCATCCTGGCGGCGGTTCTTTTTGTCTATCTGGGCCTGCCGTCCCCGGTCCTGTTTTGCCGTGAGACTTCCTTCCTCGCTCGCCATGGCAAGCACGCCGGATGTGTCTATGGTATGTATCGGCCAGTCGAACCATACATTGACCGGCACAAAACTCTGAAACTCCCGCAGCACTCCGGTGATCCTCCAGGCGCTCCGTGTATCAACTTCACCCGGAAGCGGTTCGCTGGTCAGCTCGATCATGTCCAGCATCGCATCCGGATCCCTGGCAAACACTCCGGAACCGGACGCCCTGTCCATGGCTTTCTTCATACCCTGCTGTCCTTTGCTGTGATGATGGCAATAGATAACGGCGCATCCGCATTCCGAAACAACCCTGTCGAACTGGTTGCAGAATTTCGCCATCTGGTCGGCCGCGTTCTCGTCGCCGGTAATGACTTTATAGATGGGGTCAATGATGACAGCGATGAATCCTTTATCCTTTACCCGTCGGATCAGTTTCCCGGCCAGCTTATCCATCGGTTCCGCCTTGCCGCGCAGGTTCCATATCTGGATGTTTTTAATATTCTTGGGCGGAATCTTTAATGCCTGATATACGTCCTTGAACCGGTGAAGGCAGCTTGCCCTGTCCAGCTCCAGATTCACATATGCAACTTTTCCCTGGGTGCAGTTAAACCCTAACCATTTTTGATTTTCCGCTATGGCAATAGCCAGCTCGATGAGTGCGAACGACTTGCCCGCTTTGCTGGGTCCGGATATCAGCATCTTATGTCCCTGCCGCAGCACTCCCTTGATAAGTTCAGGGGCCAGCTCCGGCATATCGTCCCATACCTCGGACAGGTCTTCCAGTTCCGGCAGGTCATCATTCAGGGATGTGAACCATTCCAGCCACTCCTTGTAATCCTTCCTGCCGATGTTCGTAGCAACCAAGAACTGTTTGTGTCCGTCGCGGATCACGCCGGGCAACCTGGATAATCTGGATGGGTTCCTTGTTTTTGCGTCAACCTTCAGGCCATTCTTTTCGCAGATTTCATACAGCTGGTCTACCCGTTTCCGGTATTCAGATTCCGTGTAAGCGTCAATATGGACAATGGCATGAACAGACTTTTTGCCGGAATATACCAGCGCTGCCACCGGCAGTTCCAGCTGCTTAATGATGGCGATTTGTTCTTCCGGGGCCGTATCGTCCGACTCCACCAACGCGAACCGGTAATCCGTGACATTGGCATCTTTGATTCCGTGGCCGTCAAGCGGGTTGAACCGCACCCACGCGCCGCCCTTCTCGTCATAATCCCCAATCGCTTCCTGGACGCTGTTGTACTTCCGCAGTTTCCGGATAACCTCTCCAACTGTCATGGCATAGCTGCCGGCATTGGCGGGAATCTTCTTTGTCTTTTCCGCGTTGTCGATGGATTCCATGACGAAACCGACATGCTCGTCTTCATGGAAAAGGGCAGATAAGTAATCAATAATCTCGTCTACCGGCTTCCAGTT
>DOSQ01000056.1:0-3578 GCA_003512125.1 Acidaminococcaceae bacterium | reverse complement strand
GATGACAAGCTCGTCATTGATTTCAGCATCCCAGGAGAGCGCATAATCGTCGCCGGTCTTTGGTTTCCATCCGCCGCGTTTTGCCAGATCAGTTATGGTTGCTCCGGTTACCGGCCGCGGATCTCCCCGGAAGGATCTCCACTTTTTTGGACATTCGCCGGGGTGGTACTTGGATGACTTTTTGCTCCAATCGTCCCAGATCGCGCAGGAATACCCTTCATGCTGGAGGGCCATTCCCACGCTAACCCATGTCTCATAATCATCAGGGCTGATGTAATCCAGCAACGGAACCAGGTTAAATTGTTCCATTACAGATCTCCGCCTCCCGCTTTAAAATCATCAATTTCTAAATAACGCAAAAGCATTTTATATTCATAATCAAATAACTCTTTAGATCTGAACTCTACCACCTCGTTAAGCCACCCGCCTTTTCCAAAATTATCGGAACCGATAAACACAACATTCGGCTCCAGCAATACATTCTTAACGTGGATATCAGGACGGAGATATATGTTCAGTTTCGGAAGCATTTGCTTCAGTTCGACAGCTTCGTCCGCAAACTTCCTGTGGCAGATAAGAAATATATTCCAGCCGCCCGGTCTGTTCCCCAGGACGGCGGATATGTAATTCAGATCGTTAAGCGAATAAGTGCTGATAATCAGCTTCAGTTTAGGGAAATCACGGATATGACGTAACCTGCGCCCCCAGGCTCCGTCCGTGAAACTGTTGCGGATTTTTACCTTACCAACGTCGATGACCGGACTCAGCGGCTCGTCCCTCATTTCATACATCTGGAACGGCCCGCCGTTTTCCGGACGATTCCGCAGCATAGTGTCATATACCCGTTTTACGATTTGATAAAATGCCCAGGAATGGATATATGGTTTTGCAGCCTGATGGTGATTGCAATAATATTCCTGATACTGCTGGGCAATATCAAACCGGATTCCCTCTGACCATGCAAAGTTAAGAGTGGAAGCAAGGCTGGCGTAAGATACGCCAACCTTTTCCAATAACTCACGCTGATCCGATGGTAAATCTTTCGGATACATCATGGTTTACACCTTAGAATGAACCGGGAGTGAACTTTTTCTGCACGGCGGGTTCGGCAGGTTCCAGATACCGGGCGACCTGGTTATATTCCTTCCCGTTATATGTCCGGTGACCGATGCGCAGCCTGCCGGTTGAACCGGGAACGGCCTGCCAGTTCATGCGCAGCTTCTCTCCATGCTTTTTCTGGCCGATGCAGATAAAGAACTGCGACAGCTTCCACTCGGAGCGCTTCGCCAGAAACAGTGAATCATCAACCTGCGCGTCGCCGTCTTCGGCATGGACAATCAGGTGCAGCTTCGCGATCGGACAGGGCGGAGTCTTGTCATTGCCGTTAAAACTGGAACGGTCAAAACCTTTTACCGTGAAATCATAATCGCCTTCCGGAAGCAGGCGGAACAAGCTTTCGCCGCCTTCATTCTCAATAGTGGAATCCCAGTCCAATGCTTCATCAAATGCTACGTCTTTTCCCATGTTTTCAAATGCCATAATTATTTCCTCCTAAATTTAAAATGGTACGTCCGTGTCAAACGGATGTGTTTTGATAAATTCTTTAATCTGTTCCCATGCGCCAATCAGAACTCCTTCGATGAAGTCCAAATCATATTCTTCAATGGGGACCTTAACGTCGTAATACCCTTTTTGGCTGACGGCATCCTGGATCTGGTGCTCGGTCACGGAATCTTTTTTGCAAAGTTCCTCCAGCTGGATGAAGAGCCGCTCTTTCCTGGGTAACTCTTCCGGAATCTCGTCCAGCGTGCTGGGCAGTTCCTCTCCGGCAGGAACAAATGCTGCAATCTGCTCATATTCCAGCGGCAGTTCCGGGGCCAGGCCAAACCGGTTCTTTGCATCGCAGAACGTAGTATGGGTCGTATACATGACCCTCTTCCCGCCGATGGCCTTCTTTTTGGTTCCCATGTTGGATGTCTTGTCTTCCACCAGCATGGTCTTATAATTCATGAACAGTACCATGTCCGCCCACTCCTTCACCAGCGGGGCCACCTTGTTCGTGGTCTTAGTATTCAGCTTCAGTTCCCAATGGTCATAACTGCCCTGCTCTTCCGGGAGCGTAATCGTCCGCAGTGTGGCATGTGCCAGGATAACCACGTTTATACCGTGGGCAATAACCCTGTCCAGATTTTTGATCAGTTTGCCGAACTCTTCCACCAGATAGGTGTACCCAGCCCCGTAGCCGAATTCTTCGATGCCGGACTTTTCATGCTTTTTGCAGATATACTGAATGGCAAGCCGTTCCGCCCAGTCCGCTGTGTCGATGACCAGCGTCTTATAATTGCTGGTGGATATCTCCGCAATGGTAGACAACAGCTCCGGCCAATCCAGCACACCGTCCACCCTGCTGACGTCCAGATAATGTGTCCCGCCTTCCAGGTCGATGAATACCGGCTCCGGGAACTTACTGGCGAACGTGGACTTGCCGATGCCTTCCGTGCCGTATATCAACACCTTGACGGGCCGTGTTTTAATGCCCTTTGTAATTCTCATTAATTATCACGTCCCTTCTATATAAACCTTGTTATTTAACCTGCCTTTACCCTTGATGTATGGCTGAATAAAAATCGTTTTACCGCTCTTATAATTTCGGTAATGTCCTCTTACTGACCATGCTTCACAGTGCCTGACAAAATCGCGGTGCCTTTCGCTTGGTTTGTATCTGTAAATAACGTCTTTATTAAGGTGAACCTTGTATTCAGGTTGTTTACTATCATCCGTTTTTGACGACCCGCTATTTTGATACTCACTACGAACTTTGTCTATTACGCGCTTTTTACGCAATGCGACAGACTGAATAGCTATAAATTCTGACCAGCAACCTTTTGTAATGTAGTCAAACAGGTCTTTTTTATCGTCGAAATAGCAGTCATTTGATGGTGAATACCAACTTATTTTTTTGTCTGGCGTAGTGAGTAGTATTATGTTATGAAGACCGTTGTTGTCCCCGGTTACACTAATAGTAAAAACGGTATAATTTCCCTTTTCATCTTTATCGGTTTGGAAACCGAACAAAACCGTGTCTTGATTTTCGACATAAACTATTCCCTTTTTAAATGCCAGTTTTCTTTCTTCTTTAAAGAAAAGGCTATCAACGAAATCGACCAAAGGAACCGGAACAGATATTACTGGCGCGTTTTTATAAAGACGTTTGTAAAATCTTTTTGAAATAACGATAGATTCGAAACAGTCCATCATTTCACCTGAATATTATTTTTGGTTACCAGTTGGCAGCCATACACAACGGTACCGGCTTTCAGGTCAGCCTTCAGCTGCGCCTTGTTAATTTCCGGTTCCTTGTACCTCAGGTACTGTTCCGGAATGGCCGCACCCTCTTCCACTTCCACAGATTCCGATTTCCGCCAGCTGATGGCAACTTCACTATTCTGCCATTTGGCGCCATTCAGGAAATTGGCCAAATAACTTTTCAATGATTCCCGCTTATTCTTTGCCGCATTTTTACGGACTGTGAATGTCTTGATTTGGTCGGCCAATGCCTTTTCATCCGCTTCCAGGTT
>DOSQ01000187.1 GCA_003512125.1 Acidaminococcaceae bacterium | reverse complement strand
GCCTCCATGTCCAGCAGGGAAAGCTGCTGGGGATGCCGGGCCGCGTCTTCCGCCAGTATGTCCGGCATGGCAGGCAGGTCCTTCAGGGACTTCAGCCCAAACACTTCCAGAAACCGTTTGGTCGTCTTGTACAGAATGGGGCGGCCTGCCGTTTCCTTGCGGCCTGCCTCCGCGATCAGTTCCCACTCCAGCAGGGTGTTGACAACGCCGTCTACCTTTACCCCGCGGATGGCTTCCATCTCCGCCCGCGTAACCGGCTGGCGGTACGCGATGATCGCCAGCGTCTCCATGGACGCATTGGTCAGCTTTAATTCCTGGGTACTGGCCAGCTGCAGGATCGCCTCGTGGTGGCACGCCTTGGTACAAAGCTGCCAGCCTTCCGCCACTTCCCGCAGTTCCAGCCCGCGGCTTTCATTCGTATAGTCTTCCTGGAGCCGTCCCAGCAGCTCCCAGGTCTGGGGCCTGTTCAACCCCAGCAGTTCCGCCAGCTGCGGCACACCGAGAGGTTCCCCTGCCGCAAACAGCAGCGCTTCCAGCTGTCCCAGCTTATACTCCTGCTGCATCCGGTTCCCCTCCTATCAGTACCGGCTCCGGCACGGTACGCAAAAATAAATAGATCGGCGCAAAGGCCTGGCTCTGGCTGATGCGAACCACCTTCAGGCGCAACAGTTCCAGCACGGCCAGAAAGGACGCCACCTTTTCACTGGCGCTGCCCGATTTCACAAAGGCCTTTTCAAATTCAATGCCTTCGGGATACTCTCCCAGCAGCCTCACGATCTCCTGCATCTTGGAACCCACGTCATACTCCTGCCGGTCCACCACCGCGATCTGCCGCCGCAGCGAACCGGACAGCCCGGCCAGGGCCAGCAACAGGTCGCTCACCGGATAGTAATGCAGGTTCCGCAGTTTGCTGTCGGCAAAATACGGCTTGCGGGTATGCTGCCGGGCCGCCGTCTGTTTCATCGTCTCCAGCTGTTTGGCCACCGCCTTGATGCAACGGTATTCCAGCAGCATCTGTACCAGCATATCCCGGGGGTCCGCTTCATCCTCGTCCTCCAGCTCCGTCTTCGGCAGCAGCATGCGGGACTTGATCTGCAGCAGCAGGGAGGCCATCACCAGAAACTGGCTGGCCGCTTCCAGATCCGTTTCCGTAAAGGAATGCAGATAGGAAATGTACTGGTCAGTGATGGAAACGATGGGGATATCGTAGATATCCATCTTGTTCTTTTCAATTAAATGTATCAACAGGTCCAGAGGCCCTTCAAAATCAAGGACCCGGACCACCGGATCAGCCATAAGAGGTTCTCCTAAAACAGTATGCTCGCAATCCCGTAACAGATCTTCAGGTACCAGGACGCCAGGGGCCCGATGATCATATTGGAGATACCGCTGTACACGATGAGGACCAGGACGATAAAACCGTACTGCCCTACAAAGCGTTCAAATTTGTACGCTGTTTCGTAGTCCATAAAGGTCTCCAGAATCTTGGAACCGTCCAGCGGCGGGATCGGGATCAGGTTGAAGAACGCAAACCAGACATTATACAGCATGAGCCAGTACAGGAACTGATTCACCATGTTGCTGGACATGCCCAGACTGCCCCGGGCCGTCATAATCAGAACCGCCACGAAGCACAGGAACAAATTGGCCAGCGGACCGGCCGCGGAAACCTTCAGCTGTCCGGAACGGTAATCCTTATAATACCGGGGATCGATCTCAACCGGTTTGGCCCAGCCGAAGCCGCACAGCACCAGCATCAGGGTACCCACGATATCCAGATGGGCCAGCGGATTCAGGGTCAGCCTTCCCTGCAGACCGGGCGTGGGATCCCCCAGGCTGTCGGAAACACAGGCATGGGCATATTCATGAATGGTCAGCGCAATCAAAAGCGCCGGAGCACGGAACATTAAAGTTGAAAAGTCTAACACAGGCGTGTCCTCCGTTTTTTATTTATTTAATATGAAGAAAATTTTGTACACATATAACCAATTTATTATAGCGCAAAAGCAGCATGTTGTCTATGAATTAAGTGTAAAATCGACAGGACCTGCAATTTAAAGACAAACAACAAAACAGCCGCAGAATAATCTGCGACTGTTATAAAAACGGGTTGCCGTATGCAATTTCAAACACGACAGGCAGACGCCTTATTTCCCGATCTTCGCTTCCAGACGGGCAAGAGCTTCTTTCAATGCGGCAATCTCAGCTGCCTGCCGCGCGTTTTGCCCTTCTAACGATGTGATCTTTTCGTCCTGGGCCGCTATCTTCCTGGCCATGGCGGCCTTGCTGGTGGAAACGCCCTTATCCAGCGCGAAGCTCACGCCTACATTCAGCAGGTTTTCTCCGTTGCCCATGCTGCCGCCCATGCTGAACATCACCTGGTCGGTAGGACGGTAGAACAGTCCTAACGCCATAGCGTTGGCATCCCGGTAATTACCGAAGCCCGCCGCCATGCTGAACTTGCCGTCCGTGTCCATCGGATGGAGCGCTGCCAGTGCCGCCGCGCCGGCGCCCACTTTGTTGATCTTGCTGTCCACATTGTCGATACGGTGGCTGACCTCATCCAGGCCTGCGCCGGTTCCAACTGTCAGTGCAGCCAGTTCCGTATCCAGCGCGCTCAGGTTATCACCTACGCTGTTAGAAGCTTTCACATAATTACCGTCCGCAGCAACCCGGGTTTCGTTGTACACAGTGCCGCCGGTTACGATGCCTGTATTAGCGGATTCCACTTTGCCGTCCGTCTT
>DOSQ01000167.1 GCA_003512125.1 Acidaminococcaceae bacterium | reverse complement strand
TTCCGTATACAGTTATTGCAACAGTAATTCTATGTCTCATGGTAACTTCAAAACCCTGCCCGTTGTTTCAGCCAGGCTGCAGCTTCCGCATATCCTTCCCCAGTCTTGCCGCTGACCTTGAACACAGGCGCCTTCTTATTCAGATGCCGGATGCCTTTCATGAAAAACTCTTCATCAAAGTCAACATAAGGCAGCAAATCAATCTTGTTCAGCACAATAATATCCGCTTTTTCAAAGGCCAGCGGATACTTGTAAGGCTTGTCACTGCCGTCGGTCACACTGACCTGCAGCAGCTTGATATCTTCCCCGATGGAAAACTCCGCCGGGCAGACCAGATTCCCTACATTTTCAATAAACAGGATACCGGGCTTGTCAAACGGCAGCGCATGGATGGCGTTGTGTACCAGCGGCGCGTCCAGATGGCAGGCGCCGAAGGTGTTGATCTGGGTGGCTGCTATGTTCTGCTTGCGCAGCCGTTCCGTATCGATGTTCGATTCAATATCCCCTTCGATGACATAGCCGGGCACATCCAGATGCTTCAGCAGGTTTTCCAGCGTCGTGGTCTTCCCCGCTCCCGGCGCGCCCATGATATTCACAGCAAAGATTTTATGTTCTGCCAGATGTTCATGAACATGCTCCGCAATATGGTTGTTCCGTGCGTGAACGTCCACCATCACGTCCGCTTTCATCATATGCATTGTTACTGATCCTCCACTTCCAGTTCCACGCTTTTTACGTAAAACTCTTTCCCGATTTCCGTAGGGCTTCCGTCTCCTCCGCAGAACGGACATTGAAAGGAAAACCGTTTCCGTTCAAATAATTTACCGCAAGCATCACAGCGCAGCTGCGGTTTCACGCCCTCGATGAAAAGCTGCGCGCCTTCACAGAGCGTACCTTCCGCTATCACATCAAAGTACATCTGGATGGACTCACCGATAAAACCGGAATCCTCTCCAACTACCAAATCGATACGGCGCACACGGCCGTTGTTCTTTCTGGCAGTTTCAGATGCAATTTCCACAATCTGTACAGTAATCGGATACTCATGCATTGCCGTTACCGCCAGCCGCCTTCTGGGCTGCGGCTTTTTTTGCCTGGGCCGCGGCAATAGCCGCTTTCTGGGCTTCCGTCAGCACTACCTGGGGTTTGGGTGGAGGCGGCGGTCCCTGCAGCACCTCTTCTGTTTTTTCGGTAGCGGGCGCCGTATACTCCGTGTCCATGGACAGGCACTTCTTCGGACAGTTGGTCACGCACTCTTTGCACTGCACGCAGGCAAACCGGTTGATCTTCCAGGTGCGGGCGTTCCGGTCTACCGTAATGGCGTCCGACGGACAGTTCCGCATGCACATGCCGCAGAAGATGCAGTTATCAATATGATTGATTACCTTGCCCCGGTCCGCTTCATACACTTTTCTCGGTTCAAACGGATATTGACTGGTTGCCGGCGGTTTAAACAGATTGCCCAGCATCTCGCTGGCAAAAGACAGATAACTCATCGCCAGACCTCCTCGTTTTATAGTAAATAATCAGTGTTTGCAATATATTTCATCAAAAGCGATCCTGCCCTGCTGCTCTTTTTTTATCTTTCACAGCAGCTGATACACGGATCGATGGTCAGGATAATGTTCGGCACATCCGCCAGGTCGCAGCCCTGCAACATTTTTACCAGCACCGCAATGTTTGCGTTGGTCGGCGTACGCAGGCGGAACCGTTCCAGATTTTTGGTCTTGTTTCCTTTTACGTAATACACCGCTTCGCCACGGGGCTGCTCCACACGGGTAAAATGTTCCGCTGCAGGCGGGAAGCCTTTCACCGGTACCGCAATGTCACCGGCCGGCATGTTTTCCACACAGCCTTTGATAATGTCCATGGACTGGTACAACTCCAGCAGACGGACTTTGACGCGGGCGAAGCAATCGCCTTCAGTAGCAAGAACCGGAGTAAAGCCCAGCTCTTTATAGGCTCCCCCTTCGTCACCCATCCGGTAATCCAGCGGCACGCCGCTGGCCCGGGCGGTAGGACCTACGCAGCCCAGCGCCACCGCTTCGTCATAGGTCACCGTCCCTACACCTTTCAGCCGACCCTGGATCGTTTCGTCATTCAGGAAGATTGCCGCCACGTCGTCAATCTCTTTCTTCAGCGCATCCAGCCGCTTTACAATCTCTTTTAATTCAGTATCGGGAATGTCCCGGCGCACACCGCCCACCTTGCAGACAGAGAAGATGACCCGGCCGCCGGTGGTCTGTTCGATAATATCCAGAATCGTTTCACGGATACGCCAGCACTGCATGAACAGGCTTTCAAAACCCAGGGCGTCAGCCCCCAGGCCGGCCCACAGCAGATGGCTGTGGAGACGGGAGATTTCATGCCAGATGGTCCGGAGATACTCTGCCCGCTTAGGAACTTCAATTTCCATCAGCCCTTCAATCGCCTTGCTGTAACCCCAGCCGTGACCAAAGGAACAGATGCCGCAAACCCGTTCCGCTACATATACATATTCCTGGAAACCGCGTTTTTCCACCAGTTTTTCCAGACCCCGGTGGACATACCCAATGGAAGGAATCGCTTTTACAACTTTTTCATCCTTTAATTCAAGGTCGAAATGGATCGGCTCCGGCAATACCGGATGCTGGGG
>DOSQ01000100.1 GCA_003512125.1 Acidaminococcaceae bacterium | reverse complement strand
TGGATCTGCATCCAGGCCAGGCCTTTGGCGCCGTAGATCGCCACAAAGTCAACCAGCCCGTCCAGTTCCCGGCGGGGAATATTGGCATCACCTTTTACGTTGATGGCTTTTACAATGCCGCCGTCGGCGATAATGTTGTTAAATACTTTGAAGTCAGAACCGGCAACAGCGTCCACCATGTTGATCAGCGGCATGTCAAAACGCAGGTCCGGCTTGTCGCTGCCGTACTTGTCCATGGCTTCGTCCCAGGTCATGCGCTGCATGGGCCGCTGGATATCAACGCCCAGCGCGCCTTTGAACACGTACGCGATCAGGCCTTCCATCATATCCATCACATCGTCCATTTCCACAAAGGACATTTCCACGTCCAGCTGGGTGAATTCCGGCTGCCGGTCCGCACGCAAATCTTCGTCGCGGAAGCAGCGGGCAATCTGGAAGTACCGTTCATAACCGCCCACCATCAGCAGCTGTTTGAAAATCTGCGGGGACTGGGGCAATGCATAGAACTTGCCGGGGTTCACGCGGCTGGGCACCAGGTAATCCCGGGCGCCTTCCGGCGTGCTCTTGCACAGCATGGGGGTTTCAATTTCCAGAAAACCGTTGTTGTCCATGTAGTCACGCATCAGCTTGGTCACTTTGTGACGCAGGATCAAGTTGGCCTGCATCTCCGGACGGCGCAGGTCCAGATAACGGTATTTCAGGCGCAGGTTCTCATCGGTATCAATGCCGTCCTGAATATAGAACGGAGGAGTCTTGGCGCCGTTCAGCACGTTCAGGGTATGGGCCACCACTTCAATCTCACCGGTTGCAATGTTGGGATTGACAGTCTCCGCGTCGCGTTCCCGCACCTTGCCGAACACCTGGATCACATATTCGCTCCGGACCGCTTCCGCATTCTTAAAGCTTTCGCCGGCATCCGGATCGATAACAACCTGGCAGATACCGGAACGGTCCCGCAGGTCGATAAAAATCAGTCCGCCATGGTCGCGGCGTTTGGAAACCCAGCCGCACAAGGCTACCTCTTTGCCGGAATCCGCTTTGGTCAGGGTTCCGCAATGATGATCGCGCTTAAACTTTTCACTCATTCTTCTGCACCTCTGTTTTTAAAATAGTTGTGATCTCAGCAAGAGGAATTTCCCGCTGGTTATTATCCTTATCTTCCGTGGTCATGTTCCGCAGCGTCACCATGTTTCGCGACAGCTCGTCTTCCCCGAAGATCAGTACGAATTTAGCTTTCAGCCGGTTGGCTGCTTTCATCTGGGCCTTCATGCTGCGCTGCTGGTAATCATAAGCCGCGCAGATGCCCGCTTCTCTTAATTTTTCTACAGTCGTGAAAGCAAGGGTCGTTGCTTCAGGCTTCGGCGCAATGACAAATACCTCGACAGCATCCTCTGCAGCAGGCAGCAGGTTCTGGCTTTCCAGCGCCAGGATCACCCGCTCCATCCCCATGGCAAACCCGATACCCGGCGTGGCAGGACCACCTACCTCTTCCACCAGGCCGTCATAGCGGCCGCCACCTAATACTGCGCTCTGCGCTCCCAAAGGCGTATACTGGATTTCAAAGGCAGTCCGGGTGTAATAATCCAGACCGCGCACCAATGTGGAATCGATAACGAAGTCCACGCCGGAAGATCTCAGCAGTTCCTGCACCTTTGCAAAATGTTCTTTACAGTCTTCGTCCAGACATTCTGCCAGTTTCGGGGCGCCGGCTGCCAGCGCATGGCATTTCTCATTCTTGCAGTCCAATATGCGCATGGGGTTCCTGTCAAACCGGGAACGGCAGTCTTCACAGAGTTCTTCCAGATGGGGTCTGTAATAGCTCTGAAGCTTCTGCCGGTAAGCCGGACGGCATTCCGGACAGCCTACCGTATTGATCTTCAGCTGCAGATCTTTTAACCCAAGCTTCCGCAAAATCTGCACAGCCAGCAGGATGATCTCCGCATCCGCGTTAGGCCCCGGAGCGCCCAGCAGTTCCACGCCAAACTGATGGAACTGGCGCTGCCTGCCTGCCTGGGGCCGGTCATACCGGAACATGGGCCCGATATAGAACAGCTTGGCCGGATCCGGTTCGGCATACATTTTATGCTCAATGAACGCCCGCACGGCGGAAGCCGTATTTTCCGGGCGCAGCGTAAGGCTGCGTTTCCCCCGGTCAATGAACGTGTACATTTCCTTTTCTACAACATCCGTCGTATCCCCGATGCCACGCTGGAATAATTCCGTGTGTTCAAATACCGGGGTACGGATCTCTTTAAAGCCAAAACACCTGCACAGGTCTCGCAGGATTCCTTCCACATAGCGCCAGGCGCCGACCTCCGCCGGAAGGATATCCTTGGTGCCGCGCGGCATCGTTGTCAACACACAAGACTCCCCCTTCAACACTCCAAATACTGTGATCCCCTTACATCTATATAAAAGCAGGATCACAATCTTCCATTTATAAACACAGGATTTCCTGTTTTACAAATTTACGAATCAATAAACGTTATATATTTTACCACTTTTCATACAAGCTGACAATCTGTCTTCCTTGTATTATGAAAATATTTTTCCGGAATACTGTCAGTCCGGGTAATGGATAAACTAATTGTTTTTTTCTCTTTCCATCTGCTCTTTCCGCTGCTGTACCATCTGGTCATCGACCGGGTCCGTCGTCAGCGATGCGGCAATTTCATCTGTAATAATGTCCTCTTCCTCTTCCGGTTTTGCCGGTTCTTCCCCGTCATAATGCCACAGTTCGTCATACAGCACACGGTATACCGCAGCCACCGGCATGGCAAAGAGCATGCCAAGAATACCGAACAGTTTTCCGCCGATCATTAAGGCCAGCAGGATTATAACAGGATGCAGCTTTATTTTTTTTCCCATCACGATGGGTTGCAGCATCTGGCTGTCTATCGTGTAATACACCAGATAAAAAACAGCAAGACAAAACGCCGTCTGCGGCGTAGTGGATGTATAGGCCACAAAGATCGCGGGTATCGCGGAAATCATCGGGCCGATGACCGGAATGGTCTCCGCCAGCAGGGCAATCAGACCAAAAACCAGAGGATAAGGAATTCCCAGGATCAGCAGCACAATGGTTATCGACAGCGCGGCCAGCATGCTCATCTTCCAGAGGCCTTCCACATACCCGCTGATGGCAACGCCGATCCGGGCCAGCACATGGCTGACCTTGGGGCGTGCCCCCGGCGTAAACAGATCCGTGATCATAGTGCAGAGTTTACGCCAGTCTTTCAGAAAATAAAAGGCCAGGAACGGTACGACAATCAGACCCACAAGATTCGCTACCATCTGCACCGTGGAATTTAAAAGGTTCCGGACCACATTGGCCAAAAATCCCATGATGGAATTAATCGCATCGTTCAACAGTCCTTCCAGGTTGGACGGAAGGACAGGCACACTGGCATAGGGTTCTTTCAGGATTCGGAGCAGCGATTTTCCCTGCATCTGTTCCGAATATTCCGGTAGTTTTACAATCAATTCATTAATCTGCCCAAACAGCGGGAGCACCACAAACGAAATCACAATTCCCGCAAAAATCGCGGAAGCAATGAAGGCAAGGATGATCGCTGCCACCCGGGACGGATGCATACCGGTTTTCCCCAGCTGCAACCTTGTAAACATCCTTGTCAGTGGATACAGGGCAAAAGCCAGGCCGATCGCCAGCAAAACCGGGAACAGGAAAGAACTCATCGCGTAAAGTATCGCTGATATCACGAAGGCAATGAGGAATTTAAAAACGGTATGCTGTTGTACGTAATGAATGTAGGTGTTTTTCATGATAAAACTCTTATTATCCTCTGCAGGCAATAAAAGCCTGCTGTTATATTAACGGGAACCGGGCGATCTTTTCACCCGGATACCGGAGTATGACCCTACTGTAGAAACGGGTTCCGTTTCCTTTCCCACCCAACGTTAGTGGCTGGTCCATGACCTGGTAACAGCATCATATCATCTTTCAATGGCAAAATCTTTTCTTTTATGGACTGCAGCAATTCTCCGTAATTGCCGCCGGGCAAATCCGTCCGCCCAATGGACTCCGCGAAGATCGTATCGCCGCAGAAGACGGCGTCCTCCACTACATAGCATACGCCCCCCGGCGTATGGCCGGGCGTAGCCAGCACTTTAAACTGCATGCCTGCCGCTTCAAACGAATCGTTATCTTTCACGATGACATCCGCAGCGCCGTAGTTCTTCGCCGGGCCGGGAAAGAACAGGGAGGTGGAATGGGTCAGCCGGTCCGCATCGCCGGCCGCAATGTACACCTTAGCTTTCGTGCCTTCCCGTACTTCCTTCAGCCCGCTGATATGGTCCGCATGGCCGTGGGTCAGCAGGATCGCGTCAATGGTCAGCCCGTATTTTTTTACCACGTCCATGATGCGGTCCCCGTCGTCGCCCGGATCCACCATAACAGCATGCTTTGTCTCTTCATTTTCTGCAAGATAACAGTTTGTGCAGAGAGGGCCCACTTCCATCAATCTGATTTTCATCGTTTCTTTCCTTTCCCGCCTTCCGCGCCGACGCTTCCTGTTGTCATCCGGTCTACACTGTAGATGCCCTGGATCCGTTTGACCCGGTTCATAATGGTTTCCAGCTGTCCGATATTGGTAATATCCAAACCCAGATGGATGGTTGCCATTTTGTTTTTATCAGAGTGACTGCTGATATTATTGATATTGATCTTGTTCTCGCTGATGGCCATCATGATATCCACCATAATGCCGGGCTTATCTGCCGCGATAATCACGATGTTTGCCTTATATACGTCATCCGTGGCCACGTCCCAGGTCACATCGATGAGACGGCTCTGCTCTTCCGGGTTGTTGGACATGACATTGGGGCAATCTGTACGGTGTACGGAAATACCGCTGCCCCGGGTGATATAGCCGATGACAGGGTCTCCGGGCACCGGGTTGCAGCACCGGGCCAGTTTGACCATGATGCCATCTTCCCCTTTCACCAGGATGCCGTGGCTGGATTTTGCTTTCGAAGTACGCGGTTTCAGTTCCGCCAGCAACTGGGACAGATCTTTCTTGGTTTGCAGCTGCTTCTGCTGTTCCTGTTTGTAAATGTCCACCAGCTTGGACATGATTGCCGTCAGGGTTGTGCCACCATATCCCAGGGAAGCCAGAAGGCCATCCACATCCGGCATCCGCAGCTTTTCTGCAATGGTTTTCAGCTTGTCCTGACTGGCAAACTCTTTATGGTTATAACCCAACCGCTTGCATTCTTTTTCCAGCATGTCGCGGCCGCGTTCTATGTTCTCTTCTTTGCGTTCTTTCTTGAACCAGGACTTGATTTTGTTGCGGGTATCAGAGGAACCGGCAATGTTGATCCAGTCGCGGCTGGGACCGGAAGCCTGCTTGCTGGTGATGACTTCCACGATATCGCCGTTGGACAGCTTGTAATCCAGCGGCACGATACGCCCGTTTACCTTGGCGCCGATACAGCGGTTACCTACGTCTGTATGAATACGGTACGCAAAGTCAATGGGCACAGAACCGACCGGCAGGTCGATGACATCGCCCCGGGGCGTAAACACAAAGACCTCGTCAGCGAAGACATCCATCTTTACCGTATCCACGAAGTCCCGGGAATCATTCATGTCCTTGTGCCATTCCAGCAGCTGGCGCAGCCAGGAAAGCTTTTCCGCATAGGATTTGGTTGAACCGGTCGCAGGATTGGAACCGCCGCTTTCCTTGTACCGCCAGTGAGCCGCAATACCGAACTCACTGATGCGGTGCATCTCAAAGGTACGGATCTGGATCTCCAGCGGCTGCCCGTTGGTAAATGCCACCGTGGTATGCAGGGACTGATACATGTTGGATTTAGGCACGGCCACATAATCCTTAAAACGTCCGGGGATCGGGCGCCACAGGCCATGTACGATACCCAGGGCCCCGTAACAGTCTTTCACCGTATCCACCAGCACCCTGACAGCCAGCAGGTCATAAATCTCATTCAGCTCTTTATGGTCCCGCATCATCTTTTTATAAATACTGTAGAAATTCTTGGGACGCCCCTGTATCTCACAGCGGATATTCACCTTGCCCAATTCCTGGCGCAGGGTTTCCATGGCGTCGTTGATCATGGCTTCCCGTTCTTTCCGTTTGGTCTTAACCTGCTCTACCAGATTGTAATACAGTTCCGGATCCCGGTAACGGAAGGCCATGTCCTCCAGTTCCCATTTGATCGTGTAGATACCCAGACGGTTGGCCAGAGGCGCGTAGATTTCCAGCGTCTCTTTGGAAATAGACTGCTGTTTATGCACCGGCATGTATTTCATGGTACGCATATTATGAAGGCGGTCCGCCAGCTTGATGATAACCACGCGGATGTCCTGGGCCATGGCCAGGAACATCTTACGGTAGTTTTCAATCTGCCGCTCTTCCTTGGAGATATATTCAATTTTGCCCAGTTTGGTCACGCCATCCACCAGCATGGCTACCTTGGCTCCGAACATTTCCTTCAGTTCCTGCAGGGATGTATCGGTATCCTCCACCACATCGTGCAGAAAAGCTGCTGCCAGCGTTTCTTCGTCCATCTTCATCTGGGCCAGGATATTGGCAACCTGCGTAGGATGAATGATATAGGGCTCACCGGAACGCCGCTTCTGCTCTGCATGCATCTTCGCAGCAAATTCATAGGCCTTTTTCACAAAAGCAATCTGCTTTTCATCAAGATAGGTTTTTAAAAACGCAAAGAACTCTTCAATGGTTACATTCTGGTCTTCTTTAGCGGGCATACTCTATTCCTTCCTTATCTGCGTTTACAAAACGCACCGGTCACGTCACTGCTGTCAGTAAACATACAGGTCTTCAGTGTTTTCGCAGGCTCTGAATCCGGGCGCATGCAATCCGTAAACTGTTATGGTAAATTTCCAGCAAAGCATCTCTTTTGGCACACAGCCCCGCATAGGTCGGAGACGCTTCCAACTGCTTATGTTCTGTACTTCCCATCATCAGATCGTCCCCCTGGATCCGGAAAAAACCCAGTTCACGGAAAATACGCAAATCATGTTCCTTCAGGCGCAGCTGATGCTTTTCCGCCTGATATTTTAACTGGTCCAACTTGGCAACAGCCTGGGACTGAAGCACCCTTTTGATGAACCGGTAGGCGTCAGCCAGATGGTTCCTGTTTGGATATTCCTCCATCAACCGGCTCTTCTGTATCGATAAATCATCCAGATTATACAGGATGTATAAAACCCTTCCCCCGTTTCCATTAACGGGGAATTTTCCCCACTGGAAGATATCCTCTTCCGGTAATTCGTAAAAGATGATCTGCTGCTCCACAGACTCGCACTGTTCGCCGTAGTGCCGGATTTTCACATTGGCAAAGGCGGAAATTTCTTTTTCTTCCCGGCTGTTTTTATTAACAAACACGGTAAAACGCTGGCCCGAATGCAGGAGCCGTGCCAGCACAGTCTCTTTAAATTCGGAATTTCTGCGGTAGTCGTGAAGTTCCATATCCATGCGGAAGGCAACAATATCCAAATTGATACTTTCCAGATTATTAAAGAAATTAATTCGGGGCTTAAAAGCAATATCAGCCCGGACATTATTGCAAAGACAATACTGATATTGAGCCCCCTGCCACATAATGCAGTGACAGGATCTGGATCCGATATCAGCAAAAAAGCGCAGGTGCGTCAGTTCCTGTCCGAACAGGCGCGGATTGTGCAATTCTGCATTCCGGAGCATAAAGAGCGGCGCCGGATTTTCACAGCCATAAGGTTCCAGCAACTGCAGTTCATGTAAAAAGGACAGCGTAAGTTCTTCGTGGCGGTCCCATTCCACATCCACAGCCAGATGAGGCTGGTAATCCTCCGGGTTAAGGCTGTTGCTGACCACTTCCATAAAGTGCTTCCGAAACTCTTCTATCTTATTACTCTGCAGCGTCAGACCCGCAGCCTGGCTGTGGCCTCCAAACTGTACCAGATCGGCCGAGCAGGCATCGATCGCATCATACAGATCCAGCGGCGGGATACTGCGGCACGAACCTTTGGCAACCTCCCCGCTGATGCTGATGAGGATGACCGGACGGTAATATTTATCAACCAGTCTGGAAGCCACAATCCCAATCACACCGGGATGCCAGCCTTGCTGGGTATCAGAATCCCACTGTCCCGCCAACACGATCGCCGGGCCGATGGAATCCTGCTTTTCCAGCAGCGCTTCCGCTTCCGTAAAAATCTGGCGGCTGATTTCCTGCCTCACCGCATTTTCATCATTCAGTCTGTTGGCCATGCGTTCCGCAGCTTCTTCATCCTTTGTGATCAGAAGCTCTACGGCCAGCTGCGCATGTTCCAGACGCCCCACTGCGTTGAGCCGCGGCGCCAGGATAAACCCGATTTTTTCCGTAGTAATCGTTTCCCGGTAACAGCGGCAGACCTCCAGTAATTTGCAAAGTCCGGTAAGGGATGTGGTCTCCATGGCCTTCATCCCCCGTTTCACCAGCGCACGGTTTTCATCCTGTAATGGCACGATGTCTGCCACCGTACCCAGTGCTGCCAGCTCCGTATACTGTTCCCAGAGCGGAGCCTCCGGATTACGTATTTTTTCCAATGCCTGACAGACCTTAAACGCCACGCCCACGCCGGATAATCCCTTAAACGGATACTTGCAGTCCGCCTGCTTGGGATTGACAATAGCAAAAGCGGCCGGCAATAGTTCCGGCGGACGGTGATGGTCAGTAATAATAATTTCCATGCCCCGGGGCGCTTCCGCCACTTCTTTTACACCGCTTATGCCGCAGTCTACCGTAATAACCAGCGTAATGCCTTCCTCATACAAATACTGCAGCGCTTCATGATTCAGGCCGTATCCTTCCCCTTCCCGTTTGGGGATATAGGTACATACATTCGCCTGTAATCCGGTTAAATACAAATATAGTAACGAGCTGGCTGTTATGCCGTCCACGTCGTAATCTCCGTACACAGCAATCTTCTCACGGCTTTCTACCGCCCGCAAAATCCGTTCGGCCGCCAGTCTCATATCTTTCATGAGAAAAGGATCATAGTATGTCTCTTTTTTGCCAAATAAGAACTCCCTGATCCTGTTTTCATCCCGCAGCCCGCGATTCCACAAAATACCTGCTGTTACCGGAGATATTCCCAGTTTCGCGGACAGCGCTTTTATTTCTTCCTGATCATAGTGCTTTAAATCCCAATATCTGTATCGTTTCATCTTCGTTTATAAAATCCTCTCCGTACGCCCACCCTTCTTACGGCCTTTGTGCCAGGTAATCCTTATTGTTTTTGACTTGCTCTTACTATATCAGGGTGAAGCAACTGTTAATTTTTAAAACTTTTTGCCTATTATAATATTGTACATAAAAATAGGTTATCTGTGAATAGTTTTTTTATAAAAAACGTTTTACCAGTCTTGTCGTCTTATACTTTTTCAATTTCACTTGTACGCATTTCTGTCCGTATATGCCACTGAATCAATGTCCGGAAAGCCCTCATTCTTTAAATCTACTTCGCATCAACGCGATTTCTTTTTTATAGCCGTTCAAATCGTTGGGCGTTTCCAAAAAGAAAGGAAGGTGTTTCAGCTTCGGGTGATTGATTACATTTACCAGCGCTTCCAATCCGATGCGTCCGGTACCGATACAGGCATGTCGGTCCTTATGGCTGCCCCGCTCGTTCTGGCTGTCATTTAAATGGATCGCTTTCAGGTAATGCATTCCGATAATCCTGTCAAACTGATCCACGACGCCGTCCAGATCATTGACAATATCGTAACCCCCGTCCCAGATGTGACAGGTATCCAGACAGATTCCCATCTTTTCCTTAAGCGTAAGCTTATCCAAAATGGCAGCCAGTTCCTCAAAGTTGCGCCCCACTTCCGACCCTTTCCCCGACATGGTTTCCAGTAAGACGGTTGTTGTCTGTTCCGGTTTCAGTAATTCGTTTAACAGGGCAGCAATTTCCTCAATTCCTTTTTCCGCCCCCTGTCCGGTATGGCTGCCGGGATGGAAATTATATAATTGACCCGGTGTATATTCCATGCGTTTCAGATCATCCTCCATGGTCAGACGCGCAAATTCCCTTGTTTTTTCTGTTGCAGAGCAGGGATTCAGCGTGTACGGCGCATGGGCAAGAATACACGGAAACTGATGTTCTTTCATCAATATAAGTAAAGCCCGGACATCGTCTGCATTAACAGCCTTTGCCTTACTGCCCCGGGGATTGCGGGTAAAGAACTGAAATGTATCCGCGCCAATGGAAAGGGCCGTATTTCCCATGGCAAGGAAACCGTCACTGGATGATAGATGACAACCTATATGCAACATGGTAAACCTCCTCATATAAAGTGAAAGACTGCGATTGGAACCGCAGTCTTCAACATTGCTGTTTCATGTATTACATAAACGTATCTCGTTGAATTGATTATAACACAAGCATCTGTTTCTTTACATTTCATCCACAAAATATTTTTTTAATAACAGGAAAAAATTTCAAATTACGAAACGTTTTCAAGAATCCCCTTTAACGATAAAAAAGACCATCCTCATCAGGATGATCTTTTCACGTAACACATGATTAATTTGCTGGTGCCGCTGGCCGGAGTCGAACCGGCACGCCCGCAAAGGCGCTTGATTTTGAGTCAAGTGCGTCTGCCAATTCCGCCACAGCGGCACATAAAAACGGAACAAAACTATATTATCATTGCTGTTTCAGTTTGTCAATGGGTTTTTCATTCAGACGATTCCGCTCTCCCGCAGCCGTTTCCATAAAAATGCAGCGGCAATAACGCCCAGCAACGCCGTCGTCCACTGGGGAATCCCCATGGAAATCTGTAACAGGTACTTTGCCTGCTGCGGCAGCCGGAATAAATTACACACAATGCCGGTACAGGACCACAGCGTCA
>DOSQ01000082.1 GCA_003512125.1 Acidaminococcaceae bacterium | reverse complement strand
TTCATATAGGCCAGCATCAGCACCTCATCACTGTACACATCCTGTACGATAGCAGGGATCAATCCCTTTTCATCAAACTTCAGATTGGTAAAATCAATTTTCATTACAGTCTCACCTCTACTCCTTTATCCCGCAGGTACTGTTTCACCTGCCGGATCGTAAATGTTTTGTAATGGAATACGGAAGCCGCCAGCACCGCATCTGCCTTGCCCAGCGCAAGCACATCATAAAAATGTTCCAGCGTGCCGGCGCCGCCGCTGGCAATGACAGGCACGTTCACGGCTTCCGCCACCGCTCTCGTCAGGGGAATGTCATACCCGTTTTTGGTACCGTCCGCATCCATGCTGGTCAACAGGATTTCACCGGCCCCCAAAGCCACCGCTTTCTTCACCCATTCCAGACAGTCGATACCGGTCGGAGTACGTCCGCCATTCACATAAACTTCCCAACGATCCGTACCGCAGCGTTTGGCATCCACCGCCAATACAATACACTGGCTGCCGAACAACTCCGCGCCCCTGGCGATCAGATCCGGATTTTTCACCGCAGCTGTGTTCAGGGACGTTTTGTCCGCTCCCGCGCTCAGACAGTTGCGAATATCTTCCACAGTACTGATACCACCGCCCACCGTTAGGGGCATAAAGGCCTTTCCCGCCGTCCGGTTGATGACATCCAGCATGGATTTTCTTTTTTCCACACTGGCAGTAATATCCAGAAACACCAGCTCGTCCGCACCTTCCCTGTCATAGACGGAAGCCAGCTCCACCGGGTCTCCTGCATCCCGTAGACCCACAAAATTCGTGCCCTTTACGACCCGCCCTTCTTTCACATCCAGGCAGGGAATGATCCGTTTGGTCAGCATGTCGTTCCCCTTTACTATTATAACAAACTATATGGAGCGAAACCACGCATGACAGCGCGATTTCGCAGTTATTTCAAAAATTAGCGGCAGTCTCCGGCTGCTGCTTACTCTCTCGGGGCGCACTGTAAAATATGCGAAAAAAATCTGAAATACGTCCGTGTTTCAGCAAATAGTTTCACGCTTTACCTTTTGCCACAGCCAGCGCTTCTTTTAAATCCACTTTACCGGCATACAGCGCTTTCCCGATGATCACGCCTTCAATCCCGTCCTTCTCCCGGGCCATAACTTTTTTTACATCTTCAATGGAAGCCACGCCTCCGCTGGCAATGACTTTCACTCCGCTGGCCTTCGCCAGCTCCGCAGTAGCTTCTACATTCACACCCTGCAGTTTGCCGTCCCGGCTAATATCTGTAAAAATAATATGCTTAATACCGATTTCCGCCATACGCTTTCCCAGTTCCAGATAATTCATGCCGCCGGAAACACCCCAGCCTTCCACGGCCACCTCACCGTTTTTGGCATCAATCCCAGCTACCGCCTGACCGGGGAAATACTTGCAAATCTCCCGCGTTTCTGCCGGATTCCGGGCAGCCAGGCTGCCTAAAATAACCCGGGTCACCCCCAGGTCCAGCATGCGCGATACGGCATGCAAATCGCGGATACCGCCGCCCACTTCCACTTTCATGTTACCGGCTTTCGCCAGAATACGCCGGATCACTTCCAGGTTTCTGCTCTCTCCGGCCAGGGCACCGTCCAAGTCCACAACGTGAAGGAATTCTGCTCCCGCATCCCTAAACTGTTCTGCGACTGACGCAGGATCTTCCGCATACACCGTTTCCTGTTTAAAATCGCCTTCTACCAGGCGCACTGCTTTCCCATTCCGCAAATCAATAGCGGGAAAAATAATCATGTTTTCTCTTCTTTCTGAACTCTATTATAATTCCACAAAACGCTTCAACATTTCCAGTCCTACTTCGCTGGATTTTTCCGGATGGAACTGTACGCCGGAAATGTTTCCACTTCCAACGCTGGCTACGATTTCCGTTCCGTAATCGCAAACGGACGTGATCAGCGACCGGTCTTCCGGCTGGCAGCAAAAACTGTGTACAAAATAAACAAACTTTCCTTCACTCCCCTCCAGCACAGGGGATGCTGTCTTTAGTTTCAGCTGGTTCCAGCCCATATGGGGAACTTTCAAAGACGTAGGAATCAATACAACCTTGCCCGGAAACACGCCCAACCCTTTTACTCCCGGTGCTTCATCGCTTTCTTCAAAGAGCACCTGCATGCCCAGGCAAATGCCCAGGAATGGTTTGTCTGCTTGAATGTATTCCTTAATAACGGGTATCACGCCGGCTTTTTCCAGATTCGCCATGCAGTCGCCAAACGCGCCTACACCCGGCAGGATCAGTTTTTCCGCTGTGGCGATGCTCTCCCTGTCGCTGGTGATGACCGGGTTGCCTCCCACCAGCGCCACTGCTTTATTGACGCTGTGCAGATTGCCCAGACCATAATCGACAATTACTACATTTTGATTGCCCATTGCCTAAACTCCAAACTATACATTCTTTTCCATCGATGCCGCTACGCGGCAGTTTCCGAAAGTGTCGGAAAAATTACAGCACACCTTTGCTACTCATCACACCTTTCACCCGCGGATCCATGGCAGCCGCTTCGGCTACGGCACGGGCAAATGCTTTGAAAATCGCTTCAATAATATGATGCACATTGCTGCCGTACAGAACACGGATATGCAACGTCAGTCCGCAGTGCATAGCTACGGCACGGAAAAATTCTTCTGTCATTTCCGTATCGAAATTTCCTAATACAATTTTCGGGATCTCCGCACCAAAGACCAGAAAGGGACGGCCGGAAAAATCAAGGCACACCTGGGCCAGCGTTTCGTCCATGGGGATAAAGCAGTTCCCGTAACGGTGGATACCGGCTTTGTCCCCCAACGCTTCTCGCAACGCTTCACCCAGCACAATCCCGATATCTTCCACTGTGTGATGGCTGTCCACTTCCAGATCGCCTTTTGCCTTTACAGTCAAATCCATAAAACTGTGTTTGGCCAGCAAGGTCAGCATATGATCCAGAAAACCAAGCCCCGTTGCTATTTCACATTTTCCTTCACCATCCAGGTTCAGCTTTACGCTAACCAGCGTTTCTGCCGTTTTTCTTTCTATCTCAGCACAGCGTGCCTTTTTCGTTTCAGTTGATTTCCTCATTTCCCAAACACTCCCTGCAAAGATTCTTGATCTTGCTCATCACGACGGCGTTTTCTTCCGGCACTCCAATCGTCTGGCGGATACAGCCCTGCAGGACCGGATGCTCCGTAAAATCCCGCAGCAGGATTTTTTCCGCCAGCATGGTCTTAAAAATCATTTTGCCGGCTTTCGTTGCCGCGCTGTAATTACTGTAACCGAATTTTTTATCATAAGCATCTGCCAGCATGACCTGCAGTCTCCCTTCCGGACTGTAGCAGATAAAATTAGTCTCCGTAGGCCAGACTTTCATGCCCAGTTCTTTCAGTTCCGCAATCATCAACGCCCGCTGGGAACGAATCTCTTCAATCTGTTCCCGGAAATCTTCTCTATGACGGTAGCAGACCTCCGCCGCCATCAGGGAATAGGCATTCACGTGATAGGGCAGCAGTGTTTTTCCCAGAATGCGGCTCAGGGAAATGCTTCCTACAGAATATCCCACCCGCATGCCGGCCAGGCTATACGCTTTGGAAAATGTCCGATAGACCAAAAAATTATTATATTTATTCAACAGCGCCAGGGCAGAACCCGCCACCAGCTTCAGCTGGCTCAGAGGGCGTAAGTCCCGGGGGTCCACTCCTTCCCCTCTGGCAAATTCCATATACGCTTCGTCGACAATAACAGGGCATTCCACATTGGCAATGATTTTTTCGATTACAGGCAGCGGATTATAATTACCGGTAGGATTGTTGGGATTATTCAAAATCAGCAGATTGGGCCGGTTTTCCTTACAGAAATCAATCACTGCTTCCGCGTCAAGAAAACCTTCCACGTTTAACGGATACCGCAACACCTCGCTGTCCGACATCTGGGCGTATACGCCGTACATGGAAAAGGAAGGATAGGGAACCGCAATTTTCTTCCCGACGCCCCCAAAAGCGTAGCAGGCCATCTGCAGGAGTTCGCTGGATCCGTTGCCTACCCGCACCTTATCAATGTCAACACCTAATGTTTCCGCAATCAGATTGCACAGCGTTTCACATTTTATCGGAGGATAGCGGTTGAACAAAAAACGTTTCGTCTTTTCTTCGATTTCAGTCTGTATAGAAGACGGAACCGGATAATTCGATTCGTTGGCATTTACAACAATATTCGCTTCTATGGTTTCTACTTCATATTCTTCCAGCCCTTCCAGACTGGAACGCACGGAAATTTCAGACACGTTGTTCACCTCATGTGTAAATTAAAACCGGAATCTATTCCATCTTTACAATAATCATTTCTGTCGATCCATCTTCCAGAGAATTGTATTCATCATAGTGGATATGTTGTCCCGGCGCGGCTTCTGCCAGCGCGGTGAGCTGCTTTGCCAGAGAAAGCATCCCCTCTTTATTTGCAGCTATAACCACTGCTCCATGGTCAACTTTCGTACGGATTTCGAAACCCTCTACCCATTCCATTTTAAGCCATTTAGATTCCATATTCCCACCTGTAACGTTCTCCCGAGGAGCTATTGATTATCCTTGCCGTTTCCGGATTGCGTTGGCATGGGCCCGCAGCCCTTCCGCTTCCGCCATGGCGATAATGTCGTCTGCAGCTTCCAGCAGCGCCTTATTTGTATAGGCAATGATGCTGGTTTTTTTCATGAATGTTTCCACATTCAGCACACTATAGAATTTAGCCGTACCACCGGTAGGTAATACATGGTTAGGGCCGGCAAAATAATCACCCAGAGGTTCCGGGGAATCCGTCCCCAGGAACATGGCACC
>DOSQ01000178.1 GCA_003512125.1 Acidaminococcaceae bacterium | reverse complement strand
TTATAATTGCAGTGTCATTATAGCATTGTTATATAAAAAGGAAAAGAGAGGGAAGAAAAATTCATCGTTTTTTCAAAAAAAACCTGTAAAAGTGTTGCAAAATCAAAATAATGCCTGTATAATGGAGAAAAGTGGTGAAAAGTGGGGTAAAGGGGTGAAGATAATGTTCCTGGGTGAATACCGGCATTCTCTGGACGATAAGGGTCGTCTCTTCATTCCTGCCAAACTGCGGGAGTCTTTGGGAAAACGATTCTATATCAGTAAAGGCTTTGACCATTGCCTGATGATTTATGACGAAACGCAGTGGAAACTGTTTTCTGAGAAACTGAACGCATTGTCCATGGGACAGAAAAAAAACCGTGACATAAAACGATTTTTCTTCTCCGGCGCCGATGAGTTTAACTGTGATAAACAGGGCCGTGTGCTGTTGAGCGCCAGCCTGCGGGAATATGCGGCAATCAGCAAGGATGCTGTAATCGTGGGCGTAGGTGATAAGGCGGAAATCTGGTCCGCGGAACAGTGGCAGGCCCGGGACACGGCTGCCGAACAGATGATAGAGGAAGGCCTGGATGACCTGAATCTGGATATTTGATGAGGCGCTTATGGATTTTTCTCATGTAAGTGTTCTTCTGAACGAATGTATAGACTGGCTGGTAACAGACAGGGATGGCATCTATGTGGACTGCACTCTTGGCGGTGCAGGACATTCTGCTGAAATCGTTTCGCATCTGTCGGATCAAGGACGTCTGGTAGGTATCGATCAGGATGACGATGCGTTGGCTGCAGCGTCAGAACGGTTAAAGGATGCGGCCTGCAGAGTGGATATTGTCAAATCCAATTTTAAGGATTTAACGAATGTATTGCGAAGGCTGGAGATAGAAAACGTAACTGGTATCCTTTTTGATCTGGGAGTTTCCTCCTATCAGCTGGATACACCGGAACGGGGATTTTCCTACATGCACGAAGGTCCTTTGGATATGAGGATGAACCAGGATGCTGCACTGACTGCGGATATTATTGTGAATACATACAGTGAAGCAGAACTGACGGGACTGATCTGGCGGTACGGTGAAGAACGCTGGGCGAAGCGGATTGCTCAGTTTATTGTAACGGAAAGGCAAAGAAAACCGCTGCATACTACCGGGGAACTGGTTGAGGTCATTAAAAAGGCCATTCCCAAAGGCGCCCGTAAAGACGGACCCCATCCGGCCAAGCGGACGTTTCAGGCTTTGCGGATTGAAGTGAATGACGAACTTAACATCCTGGACCGGGTGGTAGAGGATGCAGTGAACGCATTGAAGCCGGGAGGACGGATCGGCGTCATTACCTTCCAGTCATTGGAAGACCGGATCGTGAAACAGAAGCTGGCGCAGTTGGCCAGAGGATGTATCTGTCCGCCCCACATGCCTTGTGTATGTGGCAGAAAACCGCTGATCGGAAAACCGGGAAGTCTGGTTCCCGGTGAGAGAGAAATCGAAATGAATCCCAGGGCACGGAGCGCAAGGCTCCGTTTTGCAGAGAAACTGTAAATCGTCTGTTTGCAAAAGAGAAATAATCTTCACATTGGTGAATTAAATCATAAAATGAAAGCGGGCTTACCATGTTAGCAAGAAAATACAACAATGAAGAGCAGTGGACACAATCGGAACGGGAACGGTTAAGGGAGCTTGATGAACAGAAGCAACGTCGGCAGCGTATCCGGAAGGCTAATTATAAATTGTTCCGCCGCCGTCTGTTTGTTACGGTAGGTATAGTGTTAGCCATGTATTTTGCCACGGTTATGCGTAGTGCTGCCCTGGTTTCAGCGGGGAACCATCTGATCAGTCTGCAGAATCAGGAGTCCCAGCTGATAGCTAAGAATGCGGAACTGAAAATCGAGGTAGACCAGCTGAAAGGGCCGGAACGAATCACGTCGATTGCAGAAAAACAGTTAGGGATGAAAGTTGCGCGCAGCAACATTTATGTAAAAGCTATTAATCAATAGGTTATCGTTAAGAAAAAAGACGATCGGATCTTGTGCTTACCGTAGCCTTTTAAAATTATGAGTGAGAAAGAAAAATGAATTTTGAGAGGCAGCCTGTCCGGGCTGCCCTTTCAATTTAGGACGATAAATTCGGGCCGGGTGGAACAAAAGCCGGTAACAAAAATCCGAAAAGGGGGATTTGATTATGCAGAAACAATTGCAGCATTTGGTTGCTTTGCTGCCGGAAGTTAATGTGACAGGCGGGATAGATAAAGTTATAACCGATATTACGGCAGACTCCCGCGTGGTGCAGCAGGGAAGCCTGTTTATCGCGTTAAAAGGAGTCCATGCGGACGGGCATACATTTTTGGCAAAAGCAGCGGAGGCCGGCGCGGCCGCTGCATTGGTGGAAGATATTCCTGCTGTTGTACCGGAAGGACTGACGCTGCTGCAGGTTCAGGATGTGCGGGCGGCGATGGAAATCGTTGCACCCTGGTTTTTCGATTATCCCGGCAAGACCATGCGCATGATAGGCGTGACCGGGACCAACGGAAAGACTACCAGTACCAACATTATCCGCCAGGTGCTGAAAAGCGCGGGCTGTCAATGCGGCATGATCGGTACTATCAATGTAATGATCGGTGAAGAAAGTATAGTATCCCACAATACGACGCCGGACGTGGTGGATCTGCAGAAGTTTCTGTACCGCATGAAAGAAGCAGGCTGTCAGTATGTGGTGATGGAGGTGTCTTCTCATGCCCTGGCCCTGAAACGGGTGGCGGGTATCGAATACGATACAGCTGTGCTGACCAATATCACGGAAGACCATCTGGATTTCCATAAGACCATGGAAGCTTACCGGGATGCCAAGAGCCTGTTGTTTGAGCATCTGACTGACGGCAATAAAGGTAATAAGACGGCAATATTCAATGCCGATGAACCTGCCAGCAAAATCATTGCAGCGCGGACGAAAGCTCCGTATCTTACCTATGGAATGGGGAAAGAGAACGACATTTATCCTCTTTCCTATGAAGTGGGGGCCAAAGGCATGCATCTGTGCCTCCATACGCCGGCGGGAGATATGGACCTGCGGCTTAACATTACCGGCAAGTTTAACGTATACAACGTTATGTGCGCGGTAGGAGCGTTGCTGGCGGAAAAAATTGATAAAGAGGAGATCGAAAAAGTACTGAACGGTTTTGCCGGAGTGCCGGGTCGTTTCCAGCTGGTGGAGGCCGGCCAGCCGTACACGGTCATCGTGGATTATGCCCATACGCCGGACGGGCTGGAAAATGTACTGAATACGGCGCGGCTGATTACCAAAGGCCGACTGTGGGTGGTATTCGGCTGCGGAGGCGACCGGGATAACAGGAAACGTCCTATTATGGGCGGCATTGCGTTGCAACTGGCAGACGATGTAGTGGTAACCTCAGATAATCCCCGCAGCGAGGATCCGGAAAAAATCATTGATCAGATTGAGGTGGCGTTGAAGCCGGTACCGGAAGGAAAAACGGTAACTCGGATCGCAGACCGCAAAGAAGCCATTCATTATGCTCTGGCCCATGCAGGGGATAAGGATGTAATCATGATTGCCGGCAAGGGACATGAGAATTACCAGATCCTGAAAGACAGGACGATCCATTTTGACGACAAGGAAGTAGTGGAAGAATACTGGAAAGGGAAAAAAGTATGATTACGTTACGGGAAATTGTGGCTGCAACGGGAGGCCGGTGCGACTTTGCCGGAGATCCGGATTTTACCGGTATCAATACAGATACGCGGACAATTCAGAAGGGTGAATTGTTTATTGCACTGAAGGGAGAAACCTTTGACGGCCACGCCTATGCGGCCAGGGCTGTGGAAAACGGTGCGGCAGGTATCCTGGCGTCACGGAATGTGAAAGTGCCGGAAGGAATTCCGGTGGTGTACGTGGAAGATACACTAAAAGGTTATCAGGATATCGCCCATGCGTACCGTATGAAGTTTCCACAGTTAAAAGTAGTGGCCATTACCGGTTCCAACGGCAAAACATCTACTAAGGATATGGTGGCGGCTGTGCTTTCTTCACAGTACCGTGTAATCAAGACGCAGGCTAATTTTAACAACGAAATCGGTTTGCCCCGGACATTGCTGAGCATTCAACCAGATACGGAAATTGCGGTGGTAGAAATGGGGATGCGCGGGCTGGGCCAGATAAAAGCCATGTGCGCCATTGCCCGGCCTGATGTGGCTGTGATTTCCAACGTGGGTTCCACTCATGTGGGAGAACTGGGAAGTCTGGATAACATTGCAAAAGCAAAAAGTGAGATTCTGGAGGATCTGCCTGCAAACGGATTCGCAGTATTGAATGGGGACCTTCCCAGGGTACGTGCCATGGAAAAGAAACTCCATACAGGCGTAAGCTGGTTCGGGTTTACGGAAGCGGATGATGTAAGGGCGGAAAACGTGGAGATTACCGCTGACGGGAGTCGCTTTGTCTGCAATACAGAAGAGGGGAAAACGGCATTTTTTATCCCGCAGATTGGGGAACATAATGTGATGAATGCCTTATCTGCTATTGCAGTGGGGAGGTATTTTGGTGTACAATTAAATAATATAAAAACTGCGTTACAGGGAACAGTACTGACGGGAAGCCGGCAGGAACTGCTGCGCTTTGGCAGTTATACAGTAATCAATGATGCCTATAATGCAAGTCCGGCTTCTATGGAAGCTGCCTTTGCCACGCTGGCAAGGCTGAAACTGAGCGCGAAGCAACCGTGCCGTGCCCTTGCGGTGGTGGCGGATATGCTGGAACTGGGGGATACTTCTGCGGAAGCCCACAGGAGCGTTGGCAGGATGGCTGCAGCGGCAAAGACGGATATCCTGTTAGGCTATGGAAATGAAACAAAAGAAACGATTCGCGAAGCGGTCAAAGAAGGTGTCGCGGCATATCATTTTGCAGACAGGCAGGGGGCGGCTGACAAGCTGGCCGAAATCCTTCAGCCTGGAGACATTGTACTGCTGAAAGGTTCGCATTCCATGCAGGTAGCGGGTATCATCGACCTGGTTTTTAAAAAATAGAAGAGATAATATAAATTGGCAGTTTATCTGGAAATGTCCGGCGTTTCAAGGCATTTTCTGAATTCTGCCTTGGAAAGTCTGGTGCACATATGGATGTTACGGGCATGCAGGTTCTGGGGGCGCTTTTAACGGCCCTGGTTGTATGCGCAGCGTTAGGACCGGTGCTGATACCGGTTCTTCATAAATTGAAGTTTGGACAGAGTATCCGTGACGTAGGCCCTGCCAGTCACATGAAAAAAAGCGGTACGCCTACCATGGGCGGTATTATGATGCTGTGCGGTCTGTTTATTGCGATGGTAGTCTGGAACCGCTTTACACCGTTGATTGTTATTGCATTTGTACTGACATTCGGACACGCGCTGATCGGTTTTCTTGACGATTATATCAAAGTCGTGATGAAACGGAATCTGGGTCTGACAGCGAAACAGAAACTGGCCCTGCAGATTGCGCTGGCCATGGCGTATATATATTATGTGGAACAGCATGCAGGAGCCTCCGGGACGGATTTGTGGATCCCGGGAACAGCAATTACGATACATACGGGCTGGCTGTATTACGTGCTTGTACTGCTTCTTCTGGTAGGAACGACCAATGCGGTCAATCTGACGGATGGGCTGGACGGGCTGGTTTCCAGTGTCAGCATACCGGTTATGCTTGCATATTCCTATATAGCCTGGCACGCAGGCGAAGGGGATCTGTGCCTGTTTGCTGCGGCAGTCCTGGGAAGCTGTCTGGGCTTTCTGGTGTGGAACCGTCATCCGGCCAAAGTCTTTATGGGCGATACAGGCTCCCTGGCTTTAGGGGGAGCGGTGGCATCGCTGGCTTTATTGACCCATACGGAAATCCTGCTGGTGATTATAGGCGGGATGTATGTTTTGGAAGCATTGTCTGTCATTATGCAGGTTGCATATTTCAAGCGCACCGGCGGCAAGCGAATTTTTCGCATGACGCCTATCCATCACCATTTTGAACTGGGTGGCTGGAAAGAGACGAAGGTTGTAACGGTGTTTACCCTGGCAAGTTGTGTTTTCTGCCTGGCTGGCCTGGGACTTTGGCTTTTGGGGAAGGGTGGCATGTAATATGTCCGGAATAGAAAAAGTTATGGTGTTTGGCGCCGGTATCAGCGGCAAAGGCGCGGCTATGGAACTGGCGGAACAGGGAAAGACCGTTTTCCTGTATGACGATACGCCAAAAGAGCTGGAACCCGGACTGGCGGAGAGCCTGAAGCGAAATGGAGGCGGGTTTGCCAGCGGAAATATCGAAGAAATTTTGCAACAGGTACAGCAGGTTGTTCTTTCGCCGGCCGTCCCGTACAATCTTCCTGTTCTGCAGAAAGCAAGAGAAAACGGTGTCGAGGTGATCGCGGAAATCGAGTCGGCCTGGCGTAATTATGCCGGGCATATGGTTGCGATTACAGGAACTAACGGGAAAACCACGACTACGACCCTTGTAGGTGAAATGCTGAAGACCCTGCCTGTAAAAACGGCGGTGGGCGGCAATATCGGTCTGGCTTTGTCCAGAGAAGTAAAAGGACTGGATCGGAACAGCTGGGTGGCCGCGGAAGTTTCCAGTTACCAGCTGGAAGGAATCAAAGATTTCCGTCCGGATGTAGCAGCTATCCTGAACCTGACTCCGGATCACATGGAACGGCATAAGACTATGGAGGAATATGCCCGTTGCAAACGGAATATTTTTGCTAACCAGACCGCAAAACAGATTACGATTTTAAACTATGATGACCCGGAAGTCCGTACCTGGGGGAAATATTCCAAAGGTACATTGTGCTATTTCAGCCGGAAGGCCGTGTTGCCGGAAGGCGTATACATGAAGGGCGGAAGTTTCTTTATCAGGTGGAAGAACGAGGAAAAAGAAATCTGCCATAAGGACGAGCTCCAGATTTTTGGGGCCCATAATGAAGAAAATGTGCTGGCGGCCATTGCCTGCTGCTTTTTTGCAGGAGTGACCCCGGATACTATGCGTAAGACGCTGCTGGAATTCAGGGGCGTGGAACACAGAATAGAGTATGTAACGACGATTCACGGTGTTCCGTATTATAACGATAGTAAAGCTACCAATACGGATTCCGTGATCAAAGCATTGGAGGCGTTCACTAACGGACATATTGTCCTTCTGGCTGGAGGGCATGACAAAATGACCCCGCTGGGACCGATGATGGACCTGATTCGGGAAAAGACGGATATGCTGATCCTGTTAGGCGAAGCCAAAGAACGTTTCTATCAGGCGGCAGTTGCGGCCGGGGTAGAAAATATTGTTGTGGTGGATACGTTCAAAGAAGCGGTTGATACAGCGTATGCCAAAGCCAAAGCGCCCCAGGTGGTGTTGCTGTCGCCGGCCTGTTCTTCCTTTGACATGTTCCATGATATGGGTGAACGGGGACGCTATTTTAAAAAGCTCGTACACGAACTGAAAGATAAAGTATAATACGCAATACAGACTGCCGTCATGCGGCAGCGGAATGGAGACAATAATCAGATGAAGATCATTGTATCCGGCGGCGGTACCGGTGGACATATCTACCCGGCGCTGACCATTGCGGATACCATAAAAAAACTGTATCCGGAAGCAGAGATACGTTTTGTCGGCACGACCCACGGCCTGGAAAAAGATCTGGTGCCCCGCGCCGGATATCCCATAGATTTTATTGATGTGCAGGGATTTAAACGGAGCCTGAGCACGGACACGTTCCGTTCGATTTATAAGTTGTTCACGGGTCTTGGGGATGCAAAAAAACTCTTGGACAGGCATAAACCGGACCTGGTTATCGGTACCGGAGGCTATGTTTGCGGCCCCATTGTATTTCTGGCGGCTATGAAAGGGATTCCGGCCTGTGTGCAGGAACAGAATGCCCTGCCGGGAGTGACTAACAAAATTTTATCGCATTTTGTGAAAACGATTTTTCTTGGATACAAAGAAGCGGACAAGTATTTTAAGGGAAAAGCACGAAAGGTCTTTACCGGAAACCCGATCCGGGAGGAGATTTTAAGCCATACACGGTGGGAAGCGTTGCGTTTTTTCCAACTGGATGTAAATAAAAAGACCATCCTGATTGCCGGCGGCAGCCTGGGCGCTGCTTCGATCAACAAAGCTGCGTTCCGGCTGGAAAAGGAACTGTCCGGCAGGGACGATGTACAGGTTCTGCATGCTACCGGGAAAAATAATTACGAAGCCTACAGGAAACAGATTGAGGAAGCGGGTGGATTCAAATCGAATATCCACGTTTCTGCCTATTTATATGATATGCCGATGGCACTGGCTGCAGCCGATCTGGCAGTGTTCCGGGCCGGAGCTATCGGGCTGGCGGAACTGACTGCCCGGGGTATCCCGTCTATCCTGGTCCCGTTCCCTTACGCTACGGCCAATCACCAGGAATTCAACGCCAGGGCGTTAGAGGCGGCCGGCGCGGCACAGGTGGTCCTGGACAGGGAACTGAATGGGGATATCCTGCAGGAAAAGGTGGAGCGGCTTTTGCATCAGGAAAGGGAATTGCGGCAGATGAAACTTGCCGCTGGCAGGGCAGGCCGGCCTGAAGCCGCTATGGATATTGCAAAACAGGCAGTTGCTTTGATAAATACAAGGAAACGCTGATTACAAAAAAGAATTCTGTCAGCGGTTTCCAAAACGAAGGCGGAGGTAAAGCAGATGTTGGACAATTACAGACATATCCACTTTATCGGTATCGGAGGAGCCGGGATGAGCGCGTTAGCGTATGTGCTGGTAAAACGCGGCTTTGATGTGACAGGCTC
>DOSQ01000041.1 GCA_003512125.1 Acidaminococcaceae bacterium | reverse complement strand
ACCAACATTTCAGGAGAACCCAATGGACGAAAACATTTTACGTACTGCAGGCCACCGGCTGTACGAAACCAGCCGCTTAAAAGAAATGAAGCGCTACCTGGTGTTCCGGGCGCGCTGCCGTATGCATAAAGATATTATTGAAGATGTACTGGATTTTTTTGCAGCCACGGAGCTGCGAAAAAGAATACTGGAAGGAACCCCTTCCTTTATTGAACAGGTGACCCGGGCCTTTTTTTACAAAGGGTCCGACTACCCGGACCGGGCCGCGCTGGTAAAGAACCATATACTTTTCATGGAAAAACATTTTACCCCGGAAACGATATCCAGGCTGTATGCTGAGGTGAAAGAAGGGGTCAATGTGGGCCAGCGGGTCACATTATGGGAAGATACCTTTGAAGAGAAACCCCTCCGGATGGAACTGTGGTTCAACGCCGGCCAGCGGAAAGAAGGCTGTCTTTCACTGGCGCTGGCATGGGATCAGGAAGAGTTATACCAGATCATGTTCTGGTTCGGGCCCGACGCGGAAAAAAGCGGCGATGCCATATGGATCGGCGCCATGCAGGGTACGCAGAACGGCAGCGAAGTCATCAAACGTCTCACCAAGGCCTTTTTCGGTTACCGTCCCAAGAACCTGGTCTTTTACGGTATCCGCAACCTGGCCCGCTGCCTGGGACTGCAAAAGATCTATGCCGTTACCAACGAAGGCTATTACGCCATGAACCATATCCGCAGCGACCGAAAGCTAAAAACCGATTTTGCCGCATTCTGGCAGGAATGCGAAGGGACACAGCTGGATGGGGATCCCCGCTTCTTCGTAATTCCTGTGGCCGAACATCGCAAAGACATGAGCGAACTGAAACCTTCGAAACGGGCCCAGCACCGCCGGCGTTTTGAAAAAATGGACCAGATCGACGCAGCCTTTGATGCCAGCTGTGCCGGGTATTTGACGAAGTAGTGCGGGCAGATGCCGGCAGCAGCGTTCTGTCATCTGTATCCGTTTACGTTCTTAAATATCTATCCTTTTTCCGTTATAGTTTTCCACCATCCGCGGTTATCCAGATACCGGCGGATGGTTTTTTTATTACCTCCGGCACTGTGCGTATCGCATACCTGTCTTTCCGGGATTCTGCTGCTTCCAGAATTTCACTGTTTCCTGCACTTCCGTAAGGTTATCTGTCAGAACCGTATCTAATCCGGCATCCAGCCACTTAATAACAGTTTTCCGGTCATCTGCCTTGAACAAATTGCAGGCGATGTTCGCCTTATGCGCCTTTTGTATCTGTTCTGCATCAATATGTCCGTATAGGAACTGCACTTTCTGGCAGCCAAAAGCAATGGCCCGTTCCACCACTTCATCCGGCCGGTCGCCTGCTGCGCAGCAGAGAATCACATGAGGATCCAGGGCCCTGACCTGCTGTAACACAAAATCATTGCCGCTAGTGAGATAACAGTGTTTTTCGCAATCGTATTTTTTCAATAATTTCAATACACCGCGCAACGCTTCCTCCGGCCACGGCGTCTTGTTATCCCAGGTTTTCAGATGGACATTCAGGACAGCATGACAGGAAAATTTTTCCAACACGGTTTCCAGCAGGACAATATTTTCCCCTCCGGGAATTTTCTGTATCTCATCCCAGCTCATCCGGCAGACAGCTTCCTTCCCATGTCCGGTCTCCACGCATTTATCGTGAACGCATGCCAGCTTTCCGTCTTTTGTACACCATACATCCAGTTCCATTTCATCGGCACCCAAAGCCACAGCAGCCCCAAATGCGGCCATCCCGTTTTCCGGCAACACTGCATGATAACCACGGTGCGCACAAACTCGCGGATACTGCATCCATTCATCTCCCGGTACAATGAAACTTCCGGCAGGTCGGTATTTCCATGGCCGGCGGCCCAGTTCGATGTACTGGTAATGTGCAGAGGGAGGATTTCCAAAGCCGGCCGGTTTATAGTATTTGCCGTGGGGATCGATATCAACCGTAACCATGCCGACCTTGTTGCGGAGATTGGCCAGGATCTTTCCGTCCGGTGCAACCACCATACTGCCTCCGCCAATTTCCGAATTTTCATCCAGCGACACAGAGGAACGCAATACATAAGCATTGCAATGATATGCACAGAATCTCGTAATGAGCTCAATCGCTTCCAACCTGTCACTGCGCTGGTGGGAACAGCCAACGATCACATCAATGTTCTGTCTTGCCAGATTCGGGAACATTTCATAAAAATAAAAATCATAACAGGTCAGGAATGCATAACGAATACCGTCAATGGTCAATACATACGGCTCTGAAAACTGAAAGGAATACTCGCAGTCCAGCTTCCGGGCAAAGCACTCCGTAGATGTCAGATGCTGTTTAAAATAGTGACCGACGATCTCTCCGTTCCGATCTACCGCGTACGTGGTATTCCGTTCTCCTTTTTCCGTAACAAAGGTAGCATTGGCAAAAACCACCGCGTTGCAGCGCCGGGCCGTTTCCCTGATTTTATCCAGAAAACGCTGATTGTATCTCTGATAACTGTCAATAAACTCTTCCCTGTCAGATGCCAGTGTGGGAACGTCCCCCGCTTCCGGCATGACAATAATATCCATTGCCGCATCACAGCGGTCCAGGGCATCCATCTCCCACTGAAACATGGCATCCCGTTCCGTATAGTTTACGGAATACGGTGGCTGGATAACGCAAACTTTTACTTTCCCCATTTCTTTTTCCCCCACGCACATCCTCGCATTTGTCACTTTTACCGATTCCTGTCATGTAACGAACTGCAAGCAGGCAGCGGATTCCTTTTTCAACGTTTCCGCAGCTTGGGATCCAGTTTATCCCTTAACCAGTCACCGGTCAGTGAAGCCGTCATCACGATCAGTACGATAATCGCCGTTGGCAGCAGAACCTGCCACGGCTGCAGAATCATCTGATCCTTGCCGGCACTGACCATAACGCCCAGGGATGTATCCGGCGGCTGAATTCCCAGCGAAAGATAAGACAAAGTGCTCTCAAACAAAATAATAGAACTGATCGTCAATGTTGTTACTACAATCAGCGGTGAAGCTATATTACGCAGCACATGTTCCCGGATGATCCGGAAGGTAGAAGAACCGATGGCCCGGCTGCATTCGATATAGCTTTCGGATTTGATCTGAAGGATCGAAGCCCTGGCCTGTCTGGCAAACTTCGTCCACTGGATCAGCGCCGTCAGAATGACCAGCGTCATGCCGCTGCTGTTAAAGATGGTAGCCACAATAATACCGATCAAAAC
>DOSQ01000116.1 GCA_003512125.1 Acidaminococcaceae bacterium | reverse complement strand
CTGACCCGGCGGTACACGGCTCCCACCCGCACCGGATCCCGGCTGGTACGGTAATACAGCGTCTGGTTTTCCACAAACAGGTCATTGCTTTCCGCAAGCACCGCTCCGGCCTGTTCCGCCAGATACGAATGTTCAAAGTATGCCGCATTATAACGGCCCGGCGTAAAAATTACATTGATGCCACCGGTATTCACATAATCCATGGTCCGTTTCAGCAGGGCGCCATAATTCCGGTTGTCCCGCACATGATAGCGTTGAAACGTCTCCGGACTGCAGCGTCGGCAAATGGTCCGGGCAATCAGCGGATACGATGCACCGGAAGGAATCCGGAGATTGTCTTCCAGTATGTACCACTCGTTGTCCTTTCCTTCCACCAGATCGATACCGGAAATGTGGCTGTACACCTCTTTGGAAGGTGTGATGCCCTCACACTGGGCCAGGTAACCGGGGGAACGGTACACAAATTCTTCCGGCACGACACCGTCACGCACGATCTTTTTGTCGTGATAGATGTCATAGATGAATTTGTTCAGCGCCGTCACGCGCTGGACCAGGCCTTTCTCCAATACTTCGTAATCCTTTTCCGGAATCTGCCGGGGAACCGGGTCAAAGGGGAACAGCCGCTCATTGAACGTCCCGTCTTTGTAGATTCCGAATTTCACTCCGTACCGGGCCAGTTGTTCATTGATCTCTTTTGTGTGCGCCAACAACGTTTTCATAAACAACCCCTACCTCAAATAAAAATAAGCACGACAAAGAAAATCTCTCCGACTTCATTGTCATGCTTTTGAGAACTGCGTAAAGATACGCTGATTAACAGAGTTTGCGCAATGAACGAATCAGCGTTTCCTTAATCCCTTCCAACCATTTGAATTTTTACCTGAATGCAATGACGTCTTCGAACAATACGGTCCACGTTTACTCTTTCCTATATTATAAATTATCGCAAGAGAACGCCAAAAAAGCAAGAGGCAGGCAAAAGTTTAAACAAATTTTTATTTGAAATTCATCACGTATAACCCAATCAGACAGATCACCACACCTGCGATTTTATTCCAGGCCAGGGGCTCATGATACAGCAGATACCCTACCAACAGCAGAAAGCCTGCCAGGATCGCACTCTGTACAATGAAAGCCGTGCTCACCGGCCAGCCTGCCTTGTAGGCATAGATCCAGCCAGACTCCAGTCCCACGATGACAAGCCCCAGAACGAACACCGCCCAGTTCAGTCTGCCATACTCCTGTAAAAGATTCGCGCCGTTCCCGGTCACCAAAAACAGTACGCCGGAAGCCAGCGCCCCCACCAGATACGTAACGGTCAGCGTGGCAAAAGCATTAACGCCGCCGGGCACTTCCTTTGCGCAGATCTGATAAAGCGTGTTGGAAAACACCACCAGCGCAACAGGCCAAATATATGAGATCATTTGCAGTTCCTCCTGCCATTATATCAACAATCCGACAGACAACGTCTCTATCCCACAGGCACAATCAGGAATCTGTTCTGTCTGATCCATTATCTGCAAGATGTTACATAAATTGCATATTCATGATTCAAGACCACAGTGCTCCCCGGTCTTACCTTTTTACGTTTTTCTTTTAATACGATCCCGTCCATGGCCACATGGCCCTGTTCTATCTCATAAGAAGCCTGACCGCCGCTTTCCACTACACCGGCCAGTTTTAACAACGCTGCGGCCGGAATAAATTCTGTATCTATTTCTATTGCAATTTTTTTCATATACTCCCCCAACCTGCAAATGGTTTATTTACCTTTCTAAGAGTTATTATACACGAAACTATCATTTCATACTGTAAATGCACTTGATACTCTTCTTCCATAATAAGTTATCCCGGTTTATGCAGTTTCCTTTACACATATAATGTGCCGTCCGCACATTCCAAAATGTAAGTGTAGTAAGACACGGGTGTCCTTCCTTTTCTTCTGCTTAGACTGACCGCCTTATTCCGCTTCTTCCTCCAATGCTTCAATCAGAAAACTAACCGGACGGAAGCCGTCATTGCAGGAAATCATGGCAGACTTCGGATTCTTCATCCAGCCGTCATAGAAATTCTCTGCCCCATGGGCTAATGCCATCACAAAGGGAGACATGGTTTCCCAGGCGCTCTCGCACAATCCTTCCGGACGTTGCCAGCCATTGGCAATGAAAACCTGTCCTTCTTCCATGTCGCAGGGATGTTCCATCGGGTTTTCATACTTTGCCATTAAATCCTTGTGGCAAATCTTCTTCATTACAATAATTCGAATTTTTTTCATGTGAATTTACCTGATAAATACAATTTTACTTCTTCTTCCCCCTGCCCTTTCCTTTCTTGCATTTATAACCAATCTGTTTTTTTCCGTTGAACTCGTAATTCTTCAGCTCATATTTTTCCGGGAATGCTTCTATCAGTTTTGATAATTTTTCAAAGCCAAAGTTACGCACGTCAAAGTCCGGCTTCGCCCGTCGGATAAACTGTCCGGCCGAAGCGATGTTCACATAGTTATCCGTATCGTCATCATTGATCTGGAATTTATCAAAAGCAATTCGAAGCAGATTGTGAACTTCATTGATGTTCTCATGTTTTTTCACTTTCGCTTTTCCGTTTTGCGTTTCGTTCTCGGAAACAGAAGTTTCTTCCACAACGGCAGTTTCCTTTTCCACGCCAATGTTTTCCAGAAAAATAAATTCATCACAGCTGTTACGAAATGACTTCGGTGTCTTATTTTCGCCTATGCCGATAACATAGACACCTGATTCATGCAGGTTGATAGCCAGCGGGGTGTAGTCACTGTCACTGGCCACGATGACAAAGGCATCGTAAATTCCTTTGTGAAGTAAGTTGATGGCGTCGATGACCAGCGCAATGTCCGTGGCATTTTTGCCGGACACATAATCAAACTGCTGCTCCGCTTTGATGGCCAGCCGTTTCAGTTCGTTTTCCCAATTCTTTAAGGCTTCCTTCTTCCAGTTTCCGTAAGCTCTCTTTACCACGATGCGCCCGTAAGTGGACACCTCCTGGATCACATTTTCAATTTTTGAAAGTTGCGTATTGTCTGCGTCAATCATAAGCACTATGCTTTTCAGTGTTTCCATGCAAACCTCCACATTTTTCTGCTATGAAAGCTCCGGAAGCATGTCCTGACAGCGAAACCGGCGGTTGCTTTCATGCTTATATGCACGGTCATTTAAAAATCAATGACTCTGTAATGTTCGTTAATATACATTTATAACAAATTATAACATTACAAATTTGATTTCACAATAAAACTATGATATTGTTTTTATAACGAATAACGAAAAAAATCAGCAAATATTTAAGAATCAGGAGGGAAACAGTATGGACATTAATGCTCTGATGATGGATTCTACTGACAACGTAGTTACCTGTATGACCGAAATCCCGGCAGGCAGCATGGCCGTTTACCGGAACGGGAACGAAATCTGCTCGATTGTAGCAAAAGAAAATGTTCCCTACTGTCATAAGATTGCCTTGACAGACATCCCGAAAGGCGGTCATGTCATCAAATACGGAGAAAGCCTGGGCACGGTATCGGAAGATATCCCTGAAGGCGGCTGGGTTTCGGACCGCAATCTGTTCAGCGTTCCCCGGGATTACGACAGTGAACTGGCTGCCGATGACTTCCAGATGTGTGCTAAACAATCTGAAGGCGCACCTGATCTGAAAGGTATCAAATTCTGGGGTTACCGCCGCGCAGAAGGACGTCCCGGCATCCGCAACCATGTGCTGATTCTTCCAGGTTGTGCCTGCGGCAGTGAAAGCAGTCGCATTGTAGCATCCCAGGTACGCGGGGCGGTCAACATTGTATTCAACACAGGTTGTTCCGATGTGGCCGCCAACACCGGGATGAGCCAGAAAATTTTAACGGGCTTCGCCTGCAACCCCAATGTATATGGTGTGGTAATTATCGGTCTGGGCTGCGAAACGGTTCCCCACAACAAGCTGCGGGAAAAAATTCAGGCTATGACCTCCAAACCGGTGGTTTCCTTCGGTATCCAGGACGAAGGCGGTACTCTGAAAACGATTGAGAAAGCCGTGCGCGCTGCCCGGGACATGGCAGCGGAAGCCGCCATGCAGCAGAAAGAACTGTTCGACATTTCAGAATTATTAATGGGTATTGAATGTGGCGGCTCCGACGCCACTTCCGGCATCGCCAGCAACCCCGCCGTAGGCGAGCTCAGCGATATTCTGGTGGACATGGGGGCCACCACCATGATGAGCGAATCCATTGAATGGATTGGCGGCGAACATGTATTGGCCAAACGGGGAGCCACAAAAGAAATTCATAACCGGATTATCGAGGTCTGCCGGGCGTACGAAAATCACCTCGCTGCAGCAGGTCAGGATTGCCGGGCAGGCCAGCCCACCCCGGGCAACAAGGCAGGCGGTCTGTCTACATTGGACGAAAAAAGTCTGGGCTGCATCCGCAAGGGTGGCACCCGTCCTGTAGTAGAAGTACTGGAACAGGGCGTACATCCTTCCAAACACGGCGCTATCGTCATGGACACTGCCGGATATGACATTTCTTCTGTAACCAGTATGGCCGCCGCCGGTTGCCAGGCTATCATTTTCACCACGGGCCGGGGCACCCCCACCGGCAACGCTATCGTTCCCGTATTAAAGGTTACAGCCAATGGTCGTACCTACCAAAAGATGGAAGATAATATGGACATTGATTTAAGTCCCATCGTACGGGGAGAAAAGACCTATCAGGAAATGGGCCGTGAAATGGTAAATGCCGTCCGCGACATTTGCAACGGCAAAATGACAAAAGCCGAAACGTTCGGTTTCTCCGATATCGCTGTAGATCATGTGTGCCGGTTTGTCTGATTACAATACAGTTTTTTTGTTAAACTGACAAACCATCCTGGCAACAACAGTACGATTAAAAAGTAATCCCCGGAGTTGCATGTATCATGTGTACTCCGGGGATTCTTTCATTTATTCCCACTCTATGGTCGCGGGCGGCTTGCTGGTAATGTCGTATACGATACGGTTGACGCCCTGCACTTCGTTGACGATGCGGCGGGAAACGGTATCCAGTACGCTGTAGGGAATGTGGGCCCAGTCGCTGGTCATGCCGTCAGTAGACAGCACCGCCCGCAAGGCCACGGTGTAACTGTAGGTACGCCCGTCACCCATGACACCTACACTGTGAATGTTGGGCAAACATGCAAAGTACTGCCAGATGGTACGGTCCAGCCTGGCATTGGCAATTTCCTCGCGGAAAATCGCGTCCGCCTCTCTGGTAATCTTCAGCTTTTCTTCCGTCACTTCACCTAACACGCGGATAGCAAGACCCGGTCCGGGGAAAGGCTGCCGCCATACCAGCGCTTCGGGAATACCAAGCTCGGCTCCTACGGCACGGACTTCATCTTTAAACAATTCCCGGAGAGGCTCGATGAGCTGCAGGTCCATGTCTTCCGGCAGTCCTCCCACGTTGTGGTGACTCTTGATGGTAGCGCTGGTACCGGTACCACCGCTTTCCACCACGTCAGGATAAATGGTACCCTGTACCAAAAAATCGACCTTACCTAATTTCTTTGATTCTTCATCAAATACGTGGATGAATTCCGCCCCGATGATCTTCCTCTTCTGTTCCGGATCGGCCACGCCCTTCAGTTTTCCCAGGAAACGATCCGCCGCATTCACACGGATGAAGTTCATATCAAATGTATCTTTGAAAACATTTTCAACCTGATCCCCTTCATCTTTGCGCAAAAGGCCATGGTCCACAAAGATGCAGGTCAGCTGCTTGCCGATAGCTTTGTGTACCAGCACGGCCGCAACGGAAGAGTCCACGCCACCGCTGAGAGCGCACAGCACTTTTTTGTCCCCTGCCTTCGCTTTAATCTCCGCCACTTTCCGTTCTACAAAAGACTTCATGGACCAGTCGCCTTTCAGTTTGCAGATTTCAAACAAAAAGTTGGCAATCATCTTTTTACCGAAGGGGGTGTGCTCTACTTCCGGATGGAACTGCACACCGTAGAATTTTTTTTCTTCATTTCCCACTGCTGCGATCGGACAGTCATGGGTCACTGCCAGCACTTCAAAACCTGCCGGAGGCTCTGACACAAAATCCGTGTGGCTCATCCAGCAAGACTCTTCTTTATCTATGCCACTGAACAGGGACGCCCAGGGTTCCAGTGTAATATCTGTTTTCCCATACTCCCGGATGTTTGCGGACGAAACTTTTCCTCCCAGTGCCTGGCACATAAACTGATGGCCGTAGCAGATGCCCAGCACCGGAATACCCAGATTAAAAACTCCCGCATCTGCTTTAGGCGCGTTTTCCACATACACACTGGCAGGGCCGCCGGACAAAATAATGGCCGCCGGTTTCATCTCTTTTATTTTTTCCAATGGGCAGCTATAGGGAACAATTTCACAGTACACACTGCACTCCCGTACACGCCGGGCGATCAACTGTGCATACTGGGCGCCAAAGTCGATGACCAGTACCAGTTCATGGTTTTCTTTCATTTTAAGTAAGCCTCCTCATCAAATCAAAACAAAATTATTACAATACATAAGAAACAAGAAAAATATACCATAAAAAATCACGTTTTGGCAACAGAATAAGTTGCAGAAATATTATAAATAATAATTGACTTTACAGTCAGTTTCTTATAATATATTCTATACAAGAGTATATTCTTTGCTTTTTATTTTTTGAGAGGGTGGATTATATAATGAGAGGAACTGCAGAAAACCAGATAAAATTCATTTCCAAAAAGCTTGTGCGCTCCTTTTTCATAGAGCGGAAGCTAGACTATCTGTTTTCCCTGCTGGCGGCAGACGCCTATTATCTTGGCGCCGGAAAAAATATGCAGGCAGAAGGGAAAAAGAAAGTCGAGTTTTTTATCACCAAAGCATATGGGACCTTGCTTCCCTGTAATGTAATTCAGGAAAAATATACAACAAAACGGATTGGCTGGGATCACTGGCTTTGTGAAGTTGTCTGCGATTTGAAGGTAACGGAAGAAGGCAGGGAATCCGAACAGGAATGTCTGCATGAAACGTTGCTGTTCCGCCGCTGTAAGGACGTGAAACCAGACCGTAACGAGTGGGAGCTGGCATATATACACAACTCGTTTACCACAAAGCGGATTTCCCCGGAAGAGATGCTGGCCATCCAGATCGCCAACAAAAACCGGAGGAATCTCCATTTATATGATGGTCTGACTGACCGTGAAAAAAGGCTGGTGCGCATGCTCCGCAACGGCATGCCGATCCGGGATATTGCGGATGAATTCGGCCTTGCGGAAATTACCATCAAAAAAGCGCTGGCCAAACTGTATCACAGGTACAATGTTAAAAACCGTTCCCGTTTGTGCGCATACTTTGATGCGCAGGAGAATAATTACTGACGGATGGCAAGGGTTTTGCCAATGCCTGTGGGACTTTCCCTGCTAAATAAGCACTATCATATAAAAAAAGGCAGACTGCAAATTTTTGCAGCCTGTCTTTTATTATGGTTTATTGAATTATCTTACCAAGCAAAACCGGTAATCTGTAGCGGGAAAACGGTTCCTCAACAGCAGATTACATCATGCCGGGCATGCCTCCGGGAGGCATGGGGGGCATAGCCGGTTTCGGTTCCGGTTTGTCCGCAACCAGCGTCTCGGTGGTCAGTACCATTGAAGCAATGGAAGCTGCGTTCTGCAGCGCACTGCGGGTAACCTTGGTCGGATCTACGATACCGGCTTCGATCATGTCAACATATTTTTCATTCAGGGCATCAAAACCAACGCCCTTCTTGGAATGACGGATCTTGTCCACAATAACGGCGCCTTCCAGGCCTGCGTTGTGGGCAATCTGGCGAACCGGTTCTTCGATAGCGCGGCGCACGATCATCACGCCGGTCTTTTCATCGCCAACCGCTTTCACTTTGTCCAGAACGGTCTGGGCTTCCAGCAGTGCGGTTCCGCCGCCGGGTACGATGCCTTCGGCAACGGCTGCGCGGGTAGCGTTCAGAGCGTCTTCAATACGCAGTTTCTTTTCTTTCAGTTCTACTTCGGTAGCCGCGCCGACTTTGATTACAGCAACACCGCCGGCCAGTTTGGCCAGCCGTTCCTGCAGTTTTTCTTTATCAAACTGGGACGTGGTTTCCGGAATCTGGGCCTTGATCTGTTCTACGCGGGCTTTGATTTCCGCTTTCTTGCCGCCGCCGTCAACGATGGTGGTCAGTTCCTTGCTTACCCGAACCTGGCCTGCGCTGCCCAGGTCTTCCATGGAAGCGCTGTCCAGCTTACGGCCCATTTCTTCGCTGAT
>DOSQ01000060.1 GCA_003512125.1 Acidaminococcaceae bacterium | reverse complement strand
GTCAGGAAGTCTATTTTGACAATTAGACGTTCCGGAAAGAGAGCGTATCATGAGAGAAAATGGTAAACTGTCTAAAATTACGGCGTTGCTGCTGGCGGTACTGATGATGTTTTCTGTGGCAGCTATAACAGGATGCACAAACGAAGAAAAGCCGAAAGAAAAAACAAAAATAACAGAAGCCAAGAAAACGCCGGAGCAGGTTGCAGCAGAAAAGAAAGCCAAAGAAGAGGCAGAGCAAAAAGCCAGAGCCGAAGCGGAAAAGAAGGCGAAGGAAGCTGCCGGGAAGGCCAAAAAGGAAGCGGAAGAAAAGGCCAAGAAAGAACAGACGCTGATCAAACAGAATGCGGATCAGAAAAAGTATTCGGTTTATATTAAAAAGAGTGCCTTTACGTTGTATCTGCTGGATGATAAAAACAATGTGATCAAGTCGTACGACTGCACTATTGGAAAAAATCCGGGACAGAAACAGAAACGCGGCGACATGAAAACACCTACGGGTACCTTTTATGTAGATGAAATTGATGACGCGTCCGGCTGGACACATGATTTCGGTGACGGCAAAGGTGAAATCAAGGGCGCCTACGGTCCATGGTTCATCAGTATTAATACGGACGAAATGAGTAAAGGGGCCTGGGGCGGTATCGGTATCCACGGCACCCATAAGCCTGATGTAATGCGGGCCCGGGATTCAGAGGGCTGTATCCGTCTGCAAAATCAGAATGTGAACGAACTGAAGCAGTACGTGCGGGTGGGCACAAAAGTTGTGATTGAAGAATGAAGGACATGATGTAACGTGAAAAAAATAGATCCCGCCGTGTACCTGTTCTCGTTGGGTCACCTTTCGGTGGACTGGTGCCAGGGAGCAATTCCGGCTCTGTTGCCGTATTTTATTCGCAATTACGATTTATCTTACCAGGCTGCCGGAACGCTGATTTTTGCTAACGTGCTGGTAGCTTCTGTGTTACAACCGTTGTTCGGTTATTATTCCGACCGCATTTCCCGCCCATGGTTCATACCCCTGGGCACGTTGCTTTGCGGAATCGCCGTTGCGGTTATGGGATTCTGTACTTCTTTTTATGCTATTTTTGCCGCGGCCATGCTTTGCGGCGTCGGCAGTGCGGTGTTCCATCCGGAGGCTGCGCTGATGGTAAACCGGATTGCAGCGAAAGCGAAGGGTCAGGCATTGGGAACTTTTTCCGTGGGCGGAAATGCCGGTTTTGCCATCGGACCGATTGCAGCGGGTATCTGTGCGTACAAACTGGGGATACATTCCCTGTTGTTGTTTGGTGTTGTTAATACGGTTCTGGCTTTTGCTCTCTGGAGGAAAATGCCGCATGTATTGCGGCAGGTATCTTTGTCAGACACCCGGCAAACGGAGAAACAGGAAAAGAAAAGTAAAGAGAATGACTGGAAGTCTTTCGCAATCCTTTCTTTTCCAATCTTTGCACGATCTGTTGGTTTTACGTTAAGCAATACGTTTATCCCGATTTACTGGATGACGGTACTGCATACTTCCGCTACGCAGGGAACCACAGCATTGTCAATCCTTTTTACCATGGGAGCCTGTATTACCTTTGGCGGAGGTTTGCTAGCCGACAGATTTGGTTATGTGAAAATAATCCGGACTGCGTTTTTTTGTATGGTGCCTGCTTACCTGCTGCTGACCCATACGACCGATGCCCGGATCGCGACGGCGCTGCTGATACCAGCGGCGGTGTCTATATTTATGCCGTATAGTCCGATTGTTGTATTAGGGCAGACGTATCTTGCCAAAAATGCGGGATTTGCTTCCGGCGTTACGTTGGGGCTGACAACAACACTGGGTGGAATCTTCGCACCGCTGGTCGGCGGGGCGGCAGACCGGTGGGGCCTGGTACCGGCTTTGCAGATTTTCTGGATTGCCGGTCTGATTGGCCTTATTGCATCTTTTTTCCTGCCGGAACCGGAAAAGGAATAAAACGGGCTTTGGTTAGAAAATGTTTTGCCGGACATGGTGCGGTAAAATAGTATTATAAGTGTAATAAGTGTAAAAGAAAAGAGGGATTGAAAATGGCGGTAACGGTACTTAACAAAGATAATTTTAAAGATGAAGTGTTGAAGGCGGATAAACCGGTGCTGGTAGACTTCTGGGCAACCTGGTGCGGTCCCTGCCGTATGATGGCTCCCGTAGTGGAAACGATTGCGGAAGAACATCCGGAATTGAAAGTCTGTAAGGTAGATGTAGACGAAAATCCGGAGCTGGCCCAGTTGTTCAATGTCATGAGCATTCCTACGCTGGCGGCGTTTAAAGGCGGACAACTGACAGGTACGGCAGTAGGGTATCAGCCAAAAGAAAATGTACTGAAACTGTTTGAATAAGGATACTATAATGGATATTGTAATTATCGGCAGCGGTCCTGCAGGTGTTTCTGCGGCCCTGTATGCGAAACGTGCCGGCGCAGATGTGACGGTGATCAGCCGGGGCAGCGGAGCGCTGGCAAAAGCAGAAAAAATTGAAAACTATTATGGTCTGGCGGAACCGGTGACCGGGGCAGAATTGGAGGCAAACGGAATTACCGGGGCGAAACGGCTAGGCGTTTCGTTCTTTGAAGGTGAAGTGGTAGGCCTCGCCATGAATGACGATTTTACCGGACTGGTAGTCCAGACACCGGGACAGGCTTTTGATGCGAAAGCGGTTGTGCTGGCTGCGGGAAGCACCCGGCTGGCGCCGAAGATCCCGGGACTCAAAGAACTGGAAGGAAAAGGTGTAAGCTATTGCGCAATCTGTGATGCGTTCTTTTACCGGGGAAAGGCCGTGGCAGTTCTGGGTGAAGGGGAATACGCTCTGCATGAGGCGGAGATTTTACTGCCCCATGCCACTAAAGTTATGCTGTTTACTAACGGAAAAGAGCCGACGGTAGAGATTCCGGAAACGATTGAGGTACACCGGGAAATTGTAACTGCTGTGGAATCGGATAATGCCGGCGGGATGGAACGGGTGAGCGGCATTCGTACCGAAAACGGGGCTGTTATTTCGGTGAGCGGCCTGTTTATTGCGCTGGGAACGGCCGGAAGCGTGGATCTGGCCCGCAAAATCGGGGCCGGTACGGAAAACAACCGTATCGTAACGGATGCGAACATGGCTACCAATGTGCCGGGACTGTACGCGGCGGGAGACTGCACCGGCGGTTTGCTGCAGGTGGTAAAAGCGGCTTACGAAGGGGCTGTGGCAGGACTGGCGGCAGCAAAGTATGTGAGAAGTCTTTAATCAGCGTCTCCTTATATTTCTGAGTAAGTTTTTATGTAAATAGTCAATGTAAAAACGCGGACGATAACTCCGGAAGGGTTTGCCCCATCGCGACGTTTTAGACGGCGGATGCAAGCTTGCTTGCACGATGTCGTCGTAGCAGAGCGGGGGGGAGAGGAATTGTTGTCCGCGTTTTGCTTTCTGCGTATTTGAAAAACATTATGCTATATAATTGTAATTGGCGTTTACATAGTTGCGTATCCGATCCAGTCGTTGCTTCGTGGCGGGGTGGCTGCTCAGGATCCTTGCGGCAAATCCCATCTGCGATTCTCCCTGGCTGATGTAAAGAAGGCCATTGTACAATTCTACGCCTAATCCGATTTTGCATGCGTACAGGTCCGCTTCATATTCGTCCTGACGGGAACTGAACATGGTGATAATGTGCAACGGCAGCTGCATCAGGAATTGGAACAGCCATATCTGGATCAGAAAGAACCAGGAAATGAGAGCGGTAAACCAGCCTATGACAGGAATGAAGCTGACAATCTGGAGAGCCAGAGTGATAAAGCTGTAAATACGTACTACCAGGTTTCCGAAGGAACTCATGGTACTGGTCAGCAGGGCAGTGCTGGTATCCCTGTTCTGGATGTGCCCCATCTCATGGGCCAGGATGCCGGCAATTTCGTTTACAGGCATATTGGTTAGCAGGGGTCCCGTAACTGCTATATTATTGCTGCCGACGGCAAAGGCGTTCAATGCTTTCATATTACAAACATATAAATTGTAGTCGTTGATATCTAACCCCGCTTTCCGGCAAACGATGGACATGGCCTGTTTCAGCTGTTCCCCTGCGATTCCCGTGGGGCGCTGGCAGTTCATGGACCAGCACAGGTAACGCTGCATGATCCGGGTACGGTACAGGAGGCATGGGATAAGCAGGGTAAGGACGGACAGTACAATGATGATATTTGTTTCTGTAAGAGGAATAGCAAAATAATTCATCCCGTCCAGCAGCCATTGCCAGCGGATGGGAGAGAAAATTTCCACCAGTCCCCAGAAAGTGGAGACAATCAGGAAATTTACAATAAAGGTCAGGCTGAGGACGACGATATCACGAAGCAGATTATTTAACATATATAAAGGCTCCTTACGTAATTCAAATCGCTTTTTCAAATTATACTACAGAAAAATAACTTTTCCAACTAATTTAAAGATAGACTTCATTGATATTCTGATATATAATGTAACCATGTTTCCTGACGATACTGAAAGAACGGAGAATTATATTATGGAAGAAATGCTGAAGGTCCCGGAACCTGAAAAGGAATTAAAACCGGTACCGGCCCTGACCCATGTGGAAGCAAACCAGGAAGGGTACCGCTGGGTGGCCATCACAGCCATGCTGTTCGCCATCGGAATCATTTTACATACAGTCAGTCCCAATGTGGGCGGTGTTACTCCAAACTGGACGATTGCCATGTATTCCATCGTAATCAATTTGACCCGTCCGCCTCTGAAACGGGCGATAGGTATTGGATTTATAGCCGGACTGACGCTGATTCCCTCATCGAAGTCTGCGTTTCCGCTGGGCAACATTGCCAGCGAGTTGAGCGGGGCCACGACCTGCTGTCTGCTGATCAAAGCCTTTGCGCTCTGCCATATGGCAGACTGGCGGCTGACGCCTTTTATTACCGGTTTTGCCTCCACCTTTGTGTCCGGCGGCGTATTTACGTTCATTTTGAAACTGGTGCTGGGCTTACCGCTTAAGGTGTGGATTTTTGCCATGCTGCCGGTAGTGGCAGTGGTCGGCGTGCTCAACGGTCTGATTACCTTTGGGTTGTTCCGCCCTGTGAAGAAACTGTTTTATGCACAGGAAGGGGGCGAAGATAGATGAACCCGGTGGTTACTGTTTCTGATTTTTACTTCAAATATCTTCGTTCTGACCTTGTTCTGAAAAACATTAATTTAGAAATTGAAAAAGGTTCCTTTACCGTAATCATCGGTCCCAGTGGCGCAGGTAAAACAACATTGTGCAAAGCTATGGCCGGCATCATCCCCTTTTATTCCGGCGGTGATTATTCCGGCGAGATTAAAGTGCTGGGGGAAACCACAAAGGGCAAAAAAGTTTCCGATCTTGCCATGAAGTTGGGCCTGATGCTGGAAGACTACGAGAGCCAGCTGGTGTCTCTGACAGCGGGGGAGGAAGTGGCCTTCAGTCTGCTGAACCATGGGTTCCCGCCGGAAGAAGCAGAAGAACGCACCCGTCAGGCGTTGGAAGATGTTGGCCTTCCGGGACGGGAAAGCTATCAGCTGGACGAACTGTCCGGCGGGCAGCGGCAGCGTCTGGCACTGGCTTCTCTGCTGGCAGTTCATCCGGAAATCATCGTGCTGGACGAGCCGGTCAGCGCCATGGATCCGGACGGAGGCGAGAGCTTATATAAATTATTGGATAAAATCAACAAAGAGCATGGCACCACATTTATTGTGGTGGAGCACCGGCTTGAATTTGTACTGCCCTACATGACAGACATAATTGCTGTAAACCATGGGGAAATCGCAGCCAAGGGGCCTTGCGAAGAAGTGGTTTCCCGTATCTACGAAGAGGAAGAATTGCGGCCGTTGCTTCCGGATTTGTGGCAGGTAAAATGTAATCTGGAAAAGAAGACCATGCAGAAGTTTGATTTATGGCGGTCTGCCGATGAAGCAGTAAAAGAATTGCAGGCTAAAGGATTTGGAAGAGGGGTGAGGGCATGATTGAAGCAAAAGAGATCAATTTTGCCTATCGCCGTGGCATCCCGGTGCTGTTCGATATCAACTGCAAAATCGAAGATGGGGAGTTCGTAGCGTTGCTGGGGCATAACGGCAGCGGCAAAACAACCCTGTCCCGCATGTTTATGGCCCTGGACCATCCCCGTAGCGGGCAGATCCTCGTGGACGGGGAAGATATTATAAACTATGAGCCTGCCGATCTGGCAGACAAGGTCGGGTATGTGTTCCAGAATCCGGATTTGCAGATTCTGGCGGATACGGTGTATGAAGAAGTAGCTTACGGTCCCCGTGTAAAAAAGCTGCCGGAGGAAAATATTAAAACCAATGTGAAAGCTGCGCTGGAGGCGATGGGGCTGAAAGGGCTGGAAGCAAAATATCCACGCATCCTTTCTTTCGGTCAGAAACGGCGCCTGGGTGTGGCGGCAGCGCTGGCCCTGAATCCCCGCATGCTGATCCTGGATGAGATTACCAACGGGCAGGATGCAGTGGAACAGGTTGCCATGATGGAATATCTGAAAGCGCTGAATGAAGAGAAAGGAACAACCATTATCCTGATTACCCATGATATGGATGTAGTGCGGAAATACGCCAGAAGAGCTATTGTACTGACAGACGGACATCTGGTCTTCAGCGGTACGCCGCAGGAACTGTTCGAAGGTAATCAGCCTGTGGAGCGCTGGGGACTGCGGCGTCCTCCGGTTTCCGTGCTGGCTTCCCGACTGGGAATTTCTGCTGCTACCTGTGAAGAATTCTGCGAGGCGGTGCGGAAAGGGGGCGATGCAGTATGAAACTGAATGCCTTTACCTGGATTATTGTCACGCTGGCAGTGACTGCCTGGGTATTTATTCTGCCGTTGGAAGCGGTGGCAACGATTTTGGTGCTCCAGTTAGTTCTTTTACTGTATATCAAACGCAGCAAGACCATGTTGGCGGCTATCGGCGGGTTAGGCGTATTCACCGGTATGATGATCCTGTTGCAGCTGCTGTTCGGCTCACCTCTGCATGTGGCCCTGTTCGGCGGTCTGCGCATGCTGGTTATGACCCTTGCCTTTTTGTGCATGCTGGCCACAACCCGTATCCAGAGCATTGCCAAAGCGTTGGTAGACCGGTTCCATCTTCCGGTGGAATATGCGTTTATGCTGACGGCGGCCCTGCGTTTTGTCCCGAATTTTTTAGAGGACAGCGCTATTACGCTGGATGCCCAGTCCTGCCGGGGCTATTCCAACCGGGGCAACGCGCTGAAACGCCTGTTGTCCTATGTGGTGGTAATTCGACCGCTGGTCATGCGCGCTGTGGCCAAATCAGAAACACTGGCCCTTTCCATGGAACTGCGGGGATTCGGCGCCAATACATATAAAAATATGCCCAAGGAACCGTTGACACTGATAGATTTTATCGTGCTGGTTATTGTGGTGGTGCTGAGCACGTACCCATTCTGGAAAAAAGTTTTACCGGTGTAAAACCATCCAAATACAAAATATAAAACAGTAACGGTGCAAGAGAAAAGGCGATGCAAAAACGTTCCCTACGTTTTGTGTCAGCCTTTTTTCATTTATTCACAACAAAAACCAGTTTATCCACAAAAAAATGAATTTATCCACACGTTATTCACAGGCGGGTGTTTACAAACCACAAGATATTGAAACAAAAAAAGAAAAAATTTGGCAAACACAACAATATGTAGTTTACAAGATGAAAAGAACATGCTACAATACTTCTAAATATTATAAACTGGAGGAATTTGTGGCGATGAAAGTTATTAAGCGCGACGGAACGACGGTTGATTTTGATCCGCAAAAGATTGTAGTGGCTATTGAAAAAGCTAATGCTGCGGTAGAGGAAGACTGTCGCATTGAAGAAAGCAAGATTAAAGAGATTGCGGAATATGTGCATGGGAAGAACCGTCCCCGTCTGCTGGTGGAGGATATCCAGGATATTGTGGAACGGCAGCTTCAGGAAGCCGGAAAGTTCGATCTGGCAAAAGCCTACATTATATACCGTTACCGTCGGGCGCTGGTCCGTAAATCAAATACGACCGACGAATCCATCCTCACCCTGATCCGTAACAGCAACAAAGATGTTATGGAAGAAAACAGTAATAAAAATGCCATCATGGCCTCTACCCAGCGGGATCTGATTGCCGGCGAGGTTTCCAAGGACCTGACCCGTCGTGTGATTTTGCCGGAGAAAATTGCCAAGGCCCATGATGAAGGCGTGCTTCATTTCCACGATATGGATTATTTTATCCAGCCGATCTTCAACTGCTGCCTGATTAATATCGGTGACATGCTGGATAACGGTACAGTGATGAATGGGAAGATGATCGAATCGCCCAAAAGTTTCCAGGTTGCCTGCAACGTGATGACCCAGATCATTGCTTCCGTTGCTTCCTGTCAGTACGGCGGTCAGTCCGTTGATGTGCGGCATCTGGGCAAATACCTGCGCCGCAGCCGGGAAAAATTCCTGGAACGTGCCAAACAGACGCTGGGTGAAGATGCGGATCCGAAGATGATCGAAGCAGTAGTGGATGAACGCCTGCGCGAGGAATTAAAAGCCGGCGTGCAGACGATCCAGTACCAGATCAACACGCTGATGACCACCAATGGCCAGTCTCCTTTCGTGACCCTGTTCCTGTATCTGAGGGAAGAAGATCCGTACATTGAAGAAAACGCCATGATCATTGAAGAAATCATCCGGCAACGTTTGCAGGGCATCAAGAACGAAAAAGGCGTATATGTAACTCCTGCGTTCCCGAAACTGGTGTATGTGCTGGATGAAAACAACTGCCTGAAAGGTGGGAAGTACGATTACCTGACTCACCTGGCGGTAAAATGCAGTGCCAAACGCATGTATCCTGATTACATTTCCGCGAAAAAAATGCGGGAAAACTATGAAGGCAATGTATTCAGTCCCATGGGATGCCGCAGCTTCCTGGCTCCCTGGAAGGATGAAAACGGTAATTATAAATTTGAAGGCCGTTTCAACCAAGGTGTAGTTTCCATCAACCTGCCCCAGATCGGCATCCTGTCCGGCGGCGACGAAGAGAAATTCTGGAAACTGCTGAATGAACGTCTGGCGTTGTGCTTTGAAGCCATCATGTGCCGCCATAACGCGCTGAAGGGCGTCCACTCCGATGTAAGCCCAATTCACTGGCAGTACGGCGCTATTGCCCGTCTGGGTAAAGGTGAGGTCATTGATAAATATCTGTATGGCGGCTATTCGTCCATTTCCCTGGGTTACATCGGCCTGTATGAAATGACAAAAGCGGTCAAGGGCTGCAGCCATACTGCACCGGAAGGCAAGGACTTTGCCCTGCGTGTAATGAAGCATTTACGGGAGACATGTAACCGCTGGAGGGCGGAGACCAACATCGGTTTCGCTCTGTACGGCACGCCGGCGGAATCCCTCTGCTACCGTTTTGCCCGTATTGACAAGGAACGCTTCGGAACCATCAAAGATATTACTGACAAAGGGTATTACACCAATTCCTACCATGTTGATGTGCGTGAGCATATTGACGCGTTCTCCAAGTTTGAATTTGAAAGCGAATTCCAGAAGCTGTCTTCCGGCGGCGCTATCAGCTATGTGGAAATTCCCAACATGCAGAATAATCCGAAAGCAATCGAGGCGGCAGTACAGTTTATCTATGACCATATCCAGTATGCGGAATTCAATACGAAATCCGATTACTGCATGGTCTGCGGTTATGACGGGGAGATCATCATCAACGATGACAACGAGTGGGAATGCCCCCAGTGCCATAACAAAGACCATGCCAAGATGAACGTGACCCGCCGTACCTGCGGATATCTGGGTGAAAACTTCTGGAACGTAGGCAAGACAAAAGAAATCAAGGCCCGCGTGTTACACCTGTAAAAAACGGAACAGCCCTGTAGCATTTTATCGGGTCTGTTTTATAACTTATGATGGTTGCCGCTTTGCAGCCGGAAGACAGAGGAAGAGGATAGCAAATGAACTACGCTATGTTAAAACGTCACGATATTGCCAACGGACCCGGCGTGCGGGTGTCCCTGTTCGTCAGCGGCTGCCGCCATCACTGCCGGGGCTGCTTTAATCCGGAAACCTGGGATTTTAATTATGGGAAACCCTTTACCGGGGAGGTGCTTGATACTTTATTAAGGGCCTGTAATCATGATTTTATCGACGGTCTGTCCCTGTTGGGCGGCGAACCTTTCGAACCGGAGAACCAGCCGGAATTGTTGCATGTAGTGCAAAAGTTTAAGGAACTGTATCCTGGCAAAACCGTGTGGTGCTACACCGGCTACGATTTTGAAAAAGATATTCTGGCTGGCAAGTTAGGCCCATGGGAAACCACAAAACAGTTGCTGGATCTGATAGATATTCTGGTAGACGGTGAATTCCATCTGGAAGAAAAAGATCTGAAGCTTCGCTTCCGGGGCAGCAGCAACCAGCGGGTAATTGATGTAAAGAACTCGCTGGCATCTGATGAAGTCGTGCTGTGGGATGACAACGAAGGAATCTTTGAGCCGGAAGTGAAATAAGTTTTGCTTATATAAAACAACGACAAGGCAGTCGGTACAGCAGACGTATCGGCTGCTTTTTTTGGTAAAATGGTGACACAGGCGCTAACTTTATAGAACGCTGGATTTGTATTTATATGTTTTACTTTGTTTAAAAAATTATCAAAAGAAAGACGTGAGCATCATGACAGAAAAA
>DOSQ01000004.1 GCA_003512125.1 Acidaminococcaceae bacterium | reverse complement strand
AGCTGGATGGTGCCGCACTGCCAGGTCCGGCCGATGGAATCCTGCAGATGGAAGTCAATTTTCGGGCCGTAAAATGCGCCGTCGCCTTCGTTGACGATATAATCCAGATGATTGGCTTCCAATGCCTTGCGCAGGCCTTCGGTTGCCAGTTCCCAGGAGGCATCGTCGCCCATGGAGTTCTCTGGACGGGTAGACAATTCTGCGTGGTATTTCAGCCCGAAGGTGGAGTATACTTCGTTAAACAGTTTAATTACATTGGTGATTTCCGGCTGGATCTGTTCCGGGGTCATGAAGATATGGGCATCATCCTGGGTGAAGCAGCGGACGCGGAATAACCCGTGGAGTGCGCCGGACAGTTCATGGCGGTGTACCAGACCCAGTTCCGCATAACGCAGCGGCAGTTCTTTGTAGGAATGAGGATGGGAATTATAAACCAGCATGCCGCCGGGGCAGTTCATGGGTTTGATGGCGTAATCCATGTCGTCGATTTTGGTGAAGTACATGTTTTCGCGGTAGTGATCCCAGTGGCCGGAGCGGATCCAAAGATCCCGGTTCATGATCATGGGGGTCATAACCTGTTCGTAATGGTATTTACGGTGTACCTGGTGCCAGTATTCCAGAATGGCATTGCGGATCCGCATGCCGTTGGGATGGAAGAAGGGGAAGCCGGGTCCTTCGTCATGCATGCTGAAGATGTCCAGCTCTTTGCCCAGTTTGCGGTGGTCGCGCTTTTCTGCTTCTTCCAGCATGTGCAGGTATTCGTCCAGTTCTTCCTTGCTGGGGAAGGCGGTGCCGTAGATACGCTGCAGCATTTTGTTCTTTTCATTGCCGCGCCAGTAAGCACCGGCCAGGCTCATGAGCTTAAAGGCTTTGACACGTCCGGTGGAAGGGCAGTGGGGGCCGGCACACAAATCGGTGAAGTCGCCCTGGGTATACAGGCTGATGACTGCATCTTCCGGCAGGTCGTTGATCAGTTCCACTTTATAAATTTCGTTTTCTGCGGCAAAACGGGCCAGCGCTTCCTTGCGGGGTACTTCACTGCGTACCAGCGGAAGGTTCTGTTTCACAATTTTTGCCATTTCTTTTTCGATGGCGGCCAGGTCTTCAGGCGTGAATACGTGCTCGCTGTCGATGTCATAATAGAAGCCGGTGTCGATGGCAGGACCGATGGCGAATTTTACACCAGGGAACAGGTGCTGGATGGCCTGGGCCATTACATGGGAGGCAGTATGGCGGATGGCATGGAGGCCTTCCTTGGTATCCGGCGTAACAAATTCTACGGTAGCATCTTTTTCGATGGTATCGCTGAGGTCTTTGTTCACGCCGTCCACAACGGCTAACAAAGCCTGTTTGCCTAATTTCTGGTTCAGGCTCTTGGCGATTTCCAGATAGCTTGTGCCGGCGGCAAATTCTTTGACGGACCCGTCTTTTAACGTTACTTTTACATCTGGCATTTTTCTTTTCCTCCTAAATAAAAAACGATTGCTTCGCTGAAAACGCAGGATTTCAAACAAAACCGGGATACTGCCTTTCGGGTTCCGTTCAGGGGAACATTGCTGGCCCATATGCGCGGGCACCGCCTAAACTCATTGGGTCAGCGTATCCTTAATCGGATCGCTGCGGCTGTCCCGGAAAATAAAAAATCCCCGTTCCCAACACACAGGGACGAGGTTAATCGCGGTTCCACCCTCATTGACTGCATACGCAGCCCACTCAATAACCGATAACGCAGTTTATGCGGCACTTGCTAATCAGAAAAGAACTTTTCACAAGGCAGTTTGAAGGTGGTTCCGTTTTACGCTTGCACTGCCGCTCTCAGCAACTGCGGCATTTTCTGTAAAGCAGTATGCAAAACATTGTCCTTCGCATTACTTTTACTTTTTTGTTTATGCGTAAATTATAGCACTTTAAATTCCCGTGTCAAGATTTCTGCTTTTTTTTTTAGCGTGCTTGGGGTATAATAATATAATCATAATTATTATGGCGTATTATGCGTCATTTTTACGGAGAAAAATGAAAGTCATTATGAACGGTGTACGTCTTCTTCAAGTTTTGATTACAACATTCAGTTTCATATTGTGTATGCTTTCCGGCCCGGCTGCACAGGCGAAAGAAAAGGCTGCTTTCCTATTTATTCCGCTGGATAACCGTCCGGTCTGCTATGGGTATCCGGTGAGGGTAATGGAAGCGGCGGGGTATAAAGTTTATACGCCGCCGGAGAATTTACTGGCAAACCGGACGAAGCCGGCCGATACGGAAAAGCTCTGGAAATGGCTGGAAAACCGGGCGGAAAAGGTGGACGCGGCCGTAATTTCTACCGATGCCCTTATTTATGGAGGCCTGGTGGCTTCCCGGACCCATTCCTTGTCTTTGGCAGAATTGGAGGCGCGGGTCAGACGGTTAGAAAAATTGCACATGGACAAGGATACCCGTTTTTATGGGTTCAGCACCCTGATGCGTACACCCCGGGAAAGCTACGGTAATGTGGAACCCGAATATTATTCCAACGTGGGTCCTGCAATTTACCGTTACTCCCAGCTTTCTGACAAATCAGACCTGCATGCGGAAACCTTGCTGGAAGATTTTGAAGTGGGGGCTTTTGAACGCAACCTGGCAAAAGCCCATCTCAAAGACTGGCTGGACCGCCGTAATAAAAACATGGAAATAAACCATCAGCTGGCCAGGCTGACGCGTGTAGGGCGTTTTGATTACTTCGCCATCGGCAAAGACGATAATGCGCCCTTATCCCATACTCACATGGAAGCACGCAAAATTTCCTTAAATAATGCATACCTTTCCGACGAATCATTCCAGATCCTGCCCGGTGTGGATCAGCTGGGCCTGTTACTGCTGACGCGGGCGGCCAATGCGCTGTCCGGCCAGTCACCGAAGGTGTACCCGATGTATGTGGAAGGCGTCGGGCCTAAGACTATTCCCCAATATTCCGATCTGCCGTTGGGCAAATCTGTGCCGGAACAGATCATTGCGGCCGGCGGGAAGGTTGTGAACAGTCCCGAAACCGCTGATGTCGTCCTGGCCATCAATACGCCGGCGGACGGAACGATGTACGATTCCACTAACCTGTCCAATCAATATTATGCTTCCCCGGCGAACAAACGCTATATTGTGAACCTGGGAAAGATGCTGGACCGGGGCGTAAACATTTCGCTGGCTGACGTGGCCTTTTCCAACGGCGGTGATAACGGCTTCATGAACGAAATGTCCTTGCGGGGCTTTACTGAGAAACTGTCGGCGTATAACGGATGGAATACTGCGGACAATACGATTGGGTTTGCTATTGCCCAGGGGATGCTGGCACCCCGGATTGATAAAGAAAAACAGCTTATGCTGATGCGGGAACGCATTTTAGATGACTGGTACTATCAGTCCAATGCCAGGCGGATCATTACGGATGAGCTGGAAAAAGATAAGAAGGTATCATTTAAATATACGTTAAATGAAATGATGCCAAAAATCAGAAAGCAGGCACAGGATATTATCAGCAGGCTGGCGGTCAATTATGATATAACGGCAGGAACTAAATTTGATGTGGTATTTCCCTGGAACCGTCTGTTTGAAGTGGATATCATCAAGCTGCAGCAGGACAAAAACAAATTCCGTAACCGCAGCCGTTCGGCTAAAGGGATGCTGCCGGACGTCCCGGTGTATTCGAAATAATGGAAGGAGAACAGGCTTATGTTAGAGTCTATTTTTGAACCGGGTGTAACCGGCGTCAGCCCTTTCGCTATCATCATATCTTTATATCTGGCATATTATGTTCATAACGATGCGCGCAACCATAATAATCCCAGGGCATTATGGTGGGCTTTTGCCACGTTCATGGCATGGATCATCTTCTTCCCGTTGTATTGGTATAAAAACATGCGGGGGAGACAATAAGTACTGATAAAGCCGCATATCCAGCCGATGTGCGGTATTTTCATAATTAATTATACCTGGTAAGACTTTTGGAGGGAGAGTATGGATCAGATAAATGCTGCAACTGAAAAGGAAGCAGCCGGTTTTAAGCAACCGTTCAGTTACCGAAAATTATTCATTTCTACTTTTCTTATCAGCGCCTTTACGGTGGGCGGTGGTTTTGTGCTTATTCCGCTTATGAAAGCAAAGTTCGTGGATGAGTATGGATGGCTTAAAGAGAACGAAGCGCTGGACCTGGTTTCCATTGCTCAAAGCGCGCCGGGTGTCATGGCTGCCAATTCTTCCATTATTATGGGGTACAGAATGGGCGGCTTCCTGGGAAGTGTTACTGCTTTGCTGGCTACGATACTGCCGCCGCTGATCACCCTCACAATAATTTCTTTTTTTTATGATGCCGTTGCGGCCAACCCACATGTACGCATGTTTTTAAAAGGGATGCAGTGCGGTGTGACTGCTATACTGATTAAAGTGGTACTGGATTTGGTGGTAAAGCAAATAAAGAAAAAGCTGGCCCTTCCTCTGATTGTTATGGCAGGTACTTTTATCGCCGCAGTTGTGTTTAAAATTAACATTATGCAGATTATAGCGGTGGATGCTGTCATTGGACTGATTCTGATGCGTGATCCGCAGTATGACTAAGGGAGGCGAAGGCAGATGGATCTTTTGTTACAGCTCTTTTTAAGCTTTGCTGCAGTGGGACTTGTCTGTGTAGGCGGCGGGTATGCATCCATGCCGCTGATTCAGGCAGAGGTTATTGACAAACACGGCTGGCTGTCCATGACAGAATTTGTTGATATCTTTACCCTTTCCCAGATGACGCCGGGCCCTATCGGAATCAACGCCGCAACCTTTGTAGGAAGCAAGGTTGCGGGAATTCCGGGTTCCATTGCGGCTACCCTGGGATTTGTCTTTCCATCGGTTTTTATCGTTTTATTTTTGGGTTATCTATATTATAAATATGGAAATGTGGCAGCCATCCGCGGTATCCTGAACGGGCTTCGTCCCGCTGTGGTGGCGTTGATCGGCAGTGCCGGTGTCAATTTTATCCTGCTGGCCTTTTGGAATAAGGAAAAGCTGCCGGTAGATGTAATGAAAACAGACATGGTTGCGGTACTGATTTTTATTCTTGCCTGGTTTGCCCAGAAGAAAAAAACCGGAACCATTACATTGTTGTTTTCTTCCGGTGTGGCCGGTCTGGTGTTCTATCTTGTTACCGGGATGCATCCGTAACGATATCTCCTGACTTTTTCTTGCTTCATAGTCTTGACATCACACAGTCTCTGTGCTATTATATTTCAGTAACAAAGAAGAAGCCATCCGCTTCTCACCTTGCGGCCACGCTCGACAGGGTTGAATACAGCGATTTGCGCGGGTGGATTTTGTTCCTCCCGCGTTTTCATTTTTGTTACGGTGAAAGACCAGACGGTTCTTTCAGCTGAAGCTGGCGCATGGTTCTGCGCCGGGCTTACATTACTTTTGGAGGTGAACCGCTATTAGCAAGGCAGACTTACGCATTAACGATGATATCCGCTGGCGCGAGGTACGTGTAATCGACGAGAACGGGCAGCAGCTGGGCATCATGTCCAGTCGCGAGGCGAACGCCATTGCCCAGGAACGTCATCTGGACCTGGTGGAGATTTCCCCGCAGGCCCGTCCCCCCGTGTGCAAGATATTGGATTATGGCAAATATCGTTATGAGCAGCAGAAACGGGAAAAGGAAGCCCGTAAGAAACAAAAAGTCTTTGAAATTAAAGAAGTGAAGCTGCGTCCCGGTATTGAAGACCATGACTTTGGCGTTAAGTTTAAAAATGCAGCGCGTTTCCTGGAGGAAGGCAACAAGGTCAAGGTCACGATCATGTTCCGTGGCCGTGAGATGAGTCATCCGGAACTGGGCGAGGCGCTGCTGATCAGAATGGCTGAGGAGCTTGGCGACACAGCCGTTGTAGAAAAGAAACCGAAATTGGAAGGACGCAACATGACCATGGTCGTTGCGCCTAAGAGTAAATGAAGGAGGATGTAAATTATGCCTAAGATGAAAACCCGCAGAAGCGCGGCAAAACGCTTCAAAGTTACCGGTACCGGTGAATTCAAACGTGGTAAAGCATTCCGCAGCCACATTCTGGAACATAAATCTCCTACCCGTAAGAGAAATCTGCGTAAAGCAGGTCTCGTTCACAAGACTGATCATGAACGCGTAGCAAAAATGCTGCCGTACGCATAAGAGTTGAGGATACAGGAGGAGAAAGATCATGGCAAGAATTAAAACTGGCGTAACAGCCCATCGTCGTCATAAACATATTCTGAAACTTGCAAAAGGCTATCGCGGAGCAAAGCATCTGTTATTCAGAAAAGCGAATGAAACCGTAATGAAAGCGCTGATGTATGCCCGCCGCGACCGCCGCGCCAAAAAACGCGAGTTCCGTCGTCTGTGGATTGCCCGTATCAACGCTGCGACCCGTGCTAACGGCCTGTCTTACAGCCGCTTTATCTGCGGCCTGACCAAAGCCGGTATCGCGCTGGACCGCAAGGTGCTGGCCGATATGGCGATCAACGACGCAGCTGCATTTGCAAAGCTGGTTGAAACTGCAAAGAGCGCGCTGGCATAAAAGCAGGAAAACGTAAAGAACCTGAATTCAATTTCAGGTTCTTTTTTTATGGATCAGTACTGTTATGGTATAATAGGTTAACAGGTCTGTCGATGAAGAGTTTTCAGCTGTTGCGCAAAGGCTTCATTCAGGCAGTAATAGCTTATGACCAGGCAGTTTACAGGAGAATATTTATGGAAATCATTACCAGCGTAAACAATCAGCGTGTCAAAGACGTGGCGAATTTGAAACAGAAAAAGTTTCGTATGGAAACGGGAACTTTTTTTGCAGAAGGGCTTCGCTCCGTAAAGGAAGCGGTACAATACGCGGACGTGACAGATTTGTTTTTTACAAAAACGGAAGAAGAAACGCTGCGTGATATTGTAAACGAGGCAGAAGAAAAAGGCGTTCACCTGTATTGTGTTGATGAAAAAGTAATGGCAAAACTCAGCGATACCAAGACGCCCCAGGGTGTATTGGCGGTAATCCGTATGCCTGCTAACAATCTGCGGCAGCTGCGCCCGGGCACTGCATCAGATAACAATGCTCCGGTCATCATTCTGGACCGTGTCCAGGATCCGGGCAACCTGGGCACCATCATCCGTACGGCAGACGCGGTAGGGGCGCTGGGCATTATTTTGCTGGAAGGCTGTGTGGATGCATACAGCCCTAAAGTGGTGCGGGCTTCCATGGGTTCTTTGTTCCATCTGCCCGTTATTCAGAATGTTTTTTCGGAAGAAGCGCTTGCCTGGTGTTACCGCCACGGCTACGAACCGGCGGCGACTGCCCTGAAGAATGCCCACACTATATATAAAGCGGACCTTAGCAAAAAGATGGCCTTTATCTTTGGCAACGAAGCTAACGGTGTATCCGAAGAGCTGCAGGCTGCGGCGGAAACGCGCCTGTTCATTCCCATGGCGGGACAGGCGGAATCCATGAATGTGGCCATGGCGGCAGGCATCATTTTGTTTGAAGGGATGCGGCAACGGAAATTCTGCCGGTAAGGGAGTAATGTATCATGAATCTGAATTATTACCGGAATTTTTTGTTGGTTGTAGAAGCCGGTAGTTTATCCCGGGCTGCTGAAATTGCGAATATTGCCCAGCCGGCCATTACGAGGCAGATGCAGTTTCTGGAAAAAGAATTTGGCGCAAAACTGCTGATCAGTGGCAGGGGGAAACATGAACTGAAACTGACGGATGCAGGCTGGATTTTTTATAAGCGGGCCAAACAATTGTGCCAGTTGGAAGATGAAACCTACCGGGAAATACAGGATTACACTGATGGCATGAAAGGGACTCTGACGATAAGCATGGCTCCTTCCCGGACGCCTGCCTTTATATCCAAGGTTGCTGTTCCTTTTACAGCTCTTCATCCTAATATCCGTTACGAAATCCACGAAAGCTTTCATATACAACTGTTGGATGATCTGCTGAAAGGCGTCTCTGAAATAGGCATTGCCAATGCGGTCATTCCGGATAATTATAAATTTGAGATTCTCTTCTCCCGGCCGGAACAGTTTTACTTGTTGGGAACACTTAACAATCCCTGGTTTGCTCTTGACGGATCAGTAGAATCCCTGCAAAGTGTCAGAGATATCCCACTTGTTGTCAGTCGCAGCCACCGTAAGATGATTGAAGATGTGTGCCGTGAGGATGGCTTTACACCGAATATTTTTATTGAGGCAGGTACAAAAACTTCGGCCTTAAACTTTGCCCAGGCAGGTCTGGCGGTGGCCCTCATACCGCTGGAACCCAAGGAAAGCCTGCCTGATGGCTTACTGTCCGTACCGGTAAACGAACCGCGCCTTTCCATTTCAAAAACATTTGTGAAACTGAAGGGACGCGAATTGTCCGCACCCATGCAGAAGCTGATAGACTTTTACAAGGAAAACGTTATGGAGCATATGGATCATATAGAATAATACATAACCATTTCATGCAGGCTGATTAGCCGGTTAGTACTGTAAAAGTATGTTGGTTTTGCATTCCTTGCCCGAAGATTATAATTAATATTTATAACTTTATGATAAAATTATATTTTACATTATAGGTTTTTAGGAGTATAGTAATATCGGAAACTTAATTTAGGAAATTTTTGTACAGTCGGTTCCATAATCAGGATAGTAGCCATTCCATCCTTCTTTATCTAATCACTCTGTACCAATTTCCCGGACAGGAGATGGATTCATTTTGGCTCTGTTATCCCTTGGTTTGTTGCTGGTGGCTATCTTTTTAGGATTTTTCCGTCATATGAACACCGGACTGTTAGCTATCGGGTTCGCGCTTATTCTGGGACGGTTAAGCGGCATCTCCGATAAGGAGATTATCAGCGGATTCAATTACTCCCTGTTCATGATCCTGCTGGGCGTAACCTATTTGTTCAGCCTGGCGCAGCTGAACGGCTCGCTGGAGCTGCTGGCGAAAAAGGTGGTGGCGCTGGCAGGGAAGCATACTTTTATGATTCCCATCGTCATTTACGTGTTTTCTGTTGTGCTTTCGGCACTGGGTCCGGGCACGGTTCCTACCATGGCAATCATGATGGTGTTTTCCATGGCGCTGGCAGCGGAAATGAATATTAACCCGGCCATGCTGTCCGCATTATCCGTATTGGGCGCATCAGGCGGCGGCGTCTCCCCGCTGGCGGCCACGGGTATTATCGGCATTAATCTGTGCGCAGGCTTTGGTCTGACCGGTATAGAAAAACCGTTCCTGATGAATGGTGTCCTGTCTTCCACCGTGTATGCAACGATTGTGTATTTCCTGCTGGGCGGATACAAGCTCCACTCAGATAAGGTCATCAGCCAGAAAGATATTCCTCCCTTTAATAAGAATCAGATCATCACCCTGATCGGTATTGGGGTGATGGTGGTACTGGTGCTGTTTTATAAAGTGAACGTGGGG
>DOSQ01000037.1 GCA_003512125.1 Acidaminococcaceae bacterium | reverse complement strand
CCGAGACGGCCGCCATAAGTAAGGAACAAAAAGCTGCAGGCCTGCACTACGATCCGGATCCGGTTAATGGGCATGATAAGATGACCTCCTCATATACCAGAGAAAAGCGGCTGCCGCCAGCAGGGAGCCGGCCAAAAAGGTAAGCAGCCCGTGTTTCAGGTTTCTGTAATGATAACGGTTATCAAAGAAGCGGACATAAGCGGTGTGGGTAAGTGGTTTCCCTTTTTCTTCAACTGTATTTATAAAAACCCTGGACACGCTTTGCGAGTAATCCACCTTCATTGTTTTGGATGCCGGCAGGTTATAGGTGAAGGCTTTGTTTGGGGGAAGAAAAAGGCTTTCAGTCTTTTTCTCCAACGGGGAATAGATTTGAATGGTATTTGTTTCCATCTTTTCTGCTCTTTGATACTGAAATCGAACCGGCATTCCTTTCATGGCATAGGTTCTGGAAGCGAGAGAAAGTTTGGGCGGTGTGGCTGACGGGTTCTTCCGGTTGACATCCAGCCATGCTTTTGCATTATAACCTTTGCCCAGCAGTCGGATCGGGGTCTGAAGCAGGTAATCCGTGTCTTTGTAGGATGCATTTAAAAACACATAGATCGAACTGTACAGCGGTGTGACAACACGGAACAGGTTTTCCTCGTTTTCCTGCTTTTGCAGCGGTGTCTGAATTGTAGTGTTTCTTTGCAACGTATGCAGACAGAACCCTTCGCCAGTTTGCAGACTGGTAACAGAAAAACCGGGATCCGAACTCTTTATTTGCAAATCGCAATAAGCAGAACCGTCTGTAAGATAGCCGGTTTTAACCGGTTCAAGCCAGAGCACGGGCGGCGTGGTCTCCGCAAAGCCAGTCATTGTGTGCCACCAAAGCATACCGATGATACCGGTTAGAATAAAGATAAGTTTATTGAAATGACGAGGAAGAAGTAGTTTCAGCTGCATGTTTATCTCCGATTCTGAATAGCAGTGCTGCCGCAGTGTAAAACAATTACACACTTAAAAGGAAAAACAATAGCTATGAAACATTACCTGTTCGTGTAATTCACCTGGATACAGATGCGGGAAATTCTTTGTCTCCAGTCTGTTGTTTCATAATGGCTGCTGCCTACCGGCAGCATATAAGCGGGGCCGCAGATTGTCAGGCGGTTTGTTTTAATGAAACGTTTCAGCGCAGTGATTATTTCCGGAGGCACCCTGAAATGATCGCTGTTACAATAAACGGTAACATACAGTCCTTTTTTTTCTGGCGTTCCTGTTTTTTCTTTTAAAAAATCGAGCAGGATAAAATGATAGGAATCAAAACCTTTAGAAGAGAAAAAAGCCCTGGAATCTATGTAACGACCGTAAAAAAACCGGTGCATGTAATCTTTCTGCAGATAGGGACGGAGAAACCCTGCAATTGTACGGATACGCTCCTTTACCGGCTGCGAAAGGTTAATTTCACATTCTGCAAGATAGTGGATCAGGGGTAGTTCCTGTAGCATGATCTGATTGACAGTTACACCTTCTGTAGTGGTTAAGGATTTCATATTTGCCAGCAGTTGTTGCTCATAATTCTGATATTGCGCTATTTTTTCACGGCAGTCTTTCAGTTTTTCGCTGTACAGTTGATTCAGCTGCTCTGTGCTTTTGTAGCTCAGGAAGCGTTTGATGTCCGGAAGCGAGATGTCAAGTTTGCGCAATGCAATTATATTTTCCAGAATATAATACTGGCTGGCTGCGTAAAATCGAAATCCCTTACTGTCCGTGCGGGTCGGTTTTAAGATTCCCTGCCGGTCATAATGCAGAAGAAGTGATTTGGAAATGCCGCATAAGTCAGCTAATTCACCGGGAGTAAAATAATCTTTGTGCATTTTAAAATTCCTCTTGACTATGTAATAGTAACATACCGTAAAATGCAAATGCGTTAAAATATAAATGATATTTATTAATATTCAATACTAAATATAGCAAATGTTCTGTGCGTTTGCAATATTGAGTTAGCCAATCTTTTTTTGAAGTAAAAGAAATAAAATTCCCGGTATGATAACGGGTTTAAAAAATTTTAATAGCCGGAAGGAGATTTTAGTGTGAAAGCAAAAATGACCAGAGGAATGTTGATGGCGGCATTAATCTGCGGTACGGTAACTCCGTTGCTTTGGGGAGGAACGGACGTGTATGCAGCGGAAGCGGAGGAGAACTTAAGCAGCTTTGCGCTGGATGAAATGGTTGTGACGGCGACCAGGACATTAAAAGCAATTGAAAATGTTCCGGCTGCGGCCCATGTGGTGACGGAAGAAAAAATTGCGGCAAAAAATGTGAATGACATCAAAGAAGCGCTTCAGATGCTGCCCGGTGTGTACATGGACCAGAGTGGAATGGGCAATATCATGATACGCGGGTTTGACAGTACCGATATTCTGGTATTGATTGACGGACAGCCTGTTAATTCCGGTTATAATAATACGATGAACTGGGAACTGGTTCCGGTCGAAAGGGTCGCGCGTATTGAAATGGTAAAAGGCGCTGCATCTTCCCTTTACGGCGGGCGTGCAGTAGCTGCGGTAGTTAACATTACAACAAAAGATGCGAACAAAAAATTCGGTGGCAGCGCCGTTCTTTCCTACGGTACTGATAAAACCTGGAAAAAGGCTGTCAGCGTAGATTCTAAATTAAACGACAAGTGGTCGATTGGGGTAGGCTACGAAAAACGCGAGACAAATGGCTTTGCCAGCGGATACAACCGTTCTGTGGCGGCAAAAACCAGCGGCAGCGCTGATTATGAAGCAAACCTTCCCAGGCTGAGCAATGGCAATTATGTATATGGCGAGCGCGGAAGACGTAAACTTGAAAACGAAAACTATTCGTTCAATATCAAATACGATTTTGATAAAGATAAGTCGTTAAAATATACGTATACACATGCAGAGAATACATATACATACGGAACCCCGAAGAGTTACGTGTATGACAACAGCGGGAATCCGGTTTTTAAAGGTAATGTGAAAACACAGGATGGCACAATTGTCACCATGCCGGCCAGCGGGCTGGGATATCTTCTCGGGTATGACGGCAAGCGGGAAACGAATATTCATACGCTGAATTATCGGGATGAAGCGAACAAACTGGCTGTGAATTTTGGTATTACCGATACACGGCGGGATGGATACAGCGGTCCTTCCGGCAATCCAACGGATCCCTATTACAGTGGCACCGGTACGGATTCGTACTTCCCAAGCAAAGCTTATAATTTGGATTTCCAGAAGGCCTGGGAGAATATTGGAAAACACACAATCGTTGCAGGCTTCAATGTCAAACAGGAATCGTTTGATCAGAAACGCGTTAATTTATTGCGTTGGAAAGATCACGGTTCTGTGAATCCGGAGTACGGCCTGTATGAAAAACATGGAGGGAAAGGCAGAAATCTGGCGCTGTTTGTTCAGGATGAAATCAAAGTTTCCGATCCCTTTACCGTGTATTTGGGCTTACGTTATGATTACTTTAAAAAATATGACGGATATTCCCGGTTCATCAATAAAGATGGCAGTTATTCCAAAAGTATTGACCACGGTTCCGGAAGCTATAACGAATTGAGTCCAAAGGTCGCATTAGAATGGAAGACGGATGATAAGACCAATTTTTATTTGAGTTACGGACATTCCTTTAACCCGCCTCCGATGTATCAGGTCTATCGTTACAGTACAAGCTCATCGGGCGATGTGGTAGCTAATCCGGATCTGGATCCGGAAACCTCCGATACCTTTGAAATTGGTATGAAGAAAAAATTGTCCGACAAGACAAGCCTGGGATTGTCTGCGTATTATGTTAAAACCGATGATAAAATCGTCTATACTACGCATACAAAAACAGACACGACTCCGCAATACAAGAACTACATAAATTTTGGCTCTGAAAAACGCCGGGGCGTTGAGCTTGAATTGAACCATAAGTTCTCTGATTCATGGAGCGCCTATTTAAATTATGCCTGGCAGATTGGTAAATTGCGCAGGGGTGATTTGAGTGGGACGAACCTGAATAATACGATGGCAGGTATTTATGGAATTCCGCGGCACCTGCTGCACACAGGCGTAAACTATAAAAAAGATCGCTGGAATGTTTTGTTAGATGCCCAATATGTCAGCGAGAGGCAGGCATCTGACGAAGTGACAGGGGAATACGGTTCGGAAGATTCGTTCTTCATCATGAACCTCGCAGTCAACTATGCTTTTGCAAAGAACGCAATTCTGCAGGTAGGTATCAACAATATTCTTGACAGAGAGTTCTATTGCAGCGATGCGGCTTCCGGACGGCACTACACAGTCGGACTCAGGTACAATTTCTAAATCGGTTATGTTAAAGCGGCGTGAAGAACGCCGCTTTTTTGTTCTTGTGAAATATTTGTGATTTACATATTATAAGAAATATGATATTATATTTTAAATATTTGCTAATAGGAAATATTACGATATTTATTCTTTGACAATATAATTGTCAGACTTTGTTTTTGATTATATAAATTGCAGTGAAGCTTGAATTGCAAGTGTAGTACTGCAGGACCATGAAAGACTGGCTGTGGGAAACGCTTTCAATAGTTTTTTATTATTTTTTAATGCGAAAGGAGTTTTCTTATGAAAACAAAATTGTCTAAAGGTATGCTGATGTCCGCACTGATTTGTGGAACGATTGTGCCGGCACTATTCGGCGGGGCAAGCGTGTATGCAGCAGAAGTGAAAAATGCTGATGCATTAAGCAGTTTCGAGCTGGATCCGATGGTTGTGACGGCTACCAAAACAGAGATGAAGACTTTGGATGTTGCCGGTTCAGTAGAAGTTATGAATCGGGAAAAGATTGAAAGCTATGGTGCCGGTAACGCTTTTGAAGTGTTAAGAAATGGCATTGGCATTGACACGCATTCCCAAAGTGTATACGGTACTGCTATGGGTACTATGACAAGCAGGATAAGGATTCGTGGCGTAGATAAAGGCACTTTAGTTTTAGTTAACGGGGTTCGCCTGAATCAGGATGGTAAGTACAATCTGGAAAATATTCCGGCAGAAGCTATTGAACGTATTGAAATCGTGCGAGGCGGCGGTTCTGTCTTATATGGCTCTGAAGCAACTGGTGGTGTTGTCAATATCATCACCAAAAGGCACATGAAGAACAGCGTCAAAGTGGAAGCGGGTAACTATGGCAGAGAACGTTATTCGGCTAATCTTAATCTCGGTAAGTTTAGTGCTGTGGTTAACTATCAGAATAAAGGCAAGGTTAAAGATTTTTCGGAAACATTTTATGCAAAAGAAACTGCGTCAAAAAAGTCAAAAATTTATGATTTTATAAAAGGCTCAAATAAGAGTATTCTTTGGAATTATGACATCAATGATGCTTTAACATTTACGCACAGTTACGCTGAAAGTCATAATACAATTCTTATGCATCATCCGAAAACGGGAGAATTCAATGATGGAAGCCGCTATGAGAATAAAGAGAACACTTTTCTGTTAAGGTATGATAAGGATGGCTGGAAAGCTCATGTTTCATACGGAACACAGGAAAAAGGATATGACAAGGATTATCCTGGAATGACCCCTTATAAATATTTCCGTAGAGAAGGTATTAACACTTCCAGTTGGAGAAAAGGACATAACTGGGATGTAGATGTAAACAAGTCCTTTGATATTGGTAAGAACAAACTTCTCGTTGGTGCAAGCTTCCAGAGAGAAGACATGGATGTATACGGCTACAATAGCAATAAGCCATTGGATTCGAATTATAAGAGGAATGTGTATTCTATTTATGCATCATTTGACTGGAACTTGGGAAAATCTGATAATTTAATTTTAAATGCACGCCAAACATGGGCTAATAATGTCAGCCTGTTTAAAAAAGAATTAAAGACAGGAAATACGGAGACTCTCTCTAATAAAAATATGAGCAAATTTACTCCGGAAGTTCAGTACATTCATAAAATAG
>DOSQ01000090.1:4641-5923 GCA_003512125.1 Acidaminococcaceae bacterium | reverse complement strand
AAAAGATCCGCCCAAAGGATTCAGCCAGAATCGCACCAACCTGGATTCCCTTCAGGGTCATGGCTGCATGCTCGCGGGAGGAACCACAGCCGAAGTTTGTGCCGGCCACAATTATATCCCCCGGCAGGAAAAATGTTGCCAGATCCGGTTCTTCGCTGCCGCTCATGGCATGTTTCCGGATATCTTCCATTTCGGTCAGTTCCACATATTTGCCCGGATAGATCTGGTCGGTGTCAATATTGTTACCAAATACGTACGCTGTCCCTTCAGCAATCGGTTTCATTCTGCTTTCCCTCCTTCCAGATACAGACGCGGATCCGTAATTTTACCGTTCAGCGCGGCAGCCGCGACGCTGGCAGGCGAACCCAAATAAATACGTCCCTTCACGTGGCCCATACGGCCGGGGAAGTTACGGTTGGTGGAAGAAACGCAGACTTCGTCTTCCGCCAGCAGGCCCTGATGAATGCCCAGGCAGGCCGCACAGCCTGGCGCGGTGAGGGTGGCGCCTGCTTCCATTAGTGTCTGGATGTATCCTTTTTCCAGGCATTCCTGCAAAACAAAACGGGAGCCCGGCACCAAAATCATACGGGTACCATACGCAATATGTTTGCCTTTTAAGATCTTCGCGGCAACCGCAAAGTCTTCCGTACGTCCGCCTGTGCAGGAACCCAGATAGCACTGATCCACATGCAGTCCCGCAAAGGCTGCCAGGTCATCCACGTTATCCACGCTGAAGGGCGCTGCCATCTGGGGGCCGATTTCCGTCACATCGAAGGTCAGGTCGGCATCATACACATAATCCGGATCTGTTTCGTAAACCGTATAGTCAGTAATGTTGTGTTCTGCCAGATAGGCCATGGTGATTTCGTCCGGCTGGATGTAACTGGTCTTGGCACCCATTTCGGTAGACATATTGCACATGGCCATGCGTTCCGAAATGCTGAGCTGTTTCAGCACAGGCCCTGCAAATTCTACTGCTTTATATACGCCATAGTCCGCTTTCAGTTTGCCGATGATGTTCAGGATGATGTCCTTGGCATACACACCGGGCTGCAGTTTGCCGGTCAGGTTGATGCGGATAATTTCCGGCACCTTAAACCAAAGTTTTCCCGTTACCAGGATGGTGGCCAGATCCGTTGCGCCCACACCCGTGCCAAAAGCCCCGAATGCGCCGTGGGTGGTAGTATGGGAATCGGTGATGACAATGATCTGTCCCGGACGGGAGAAACCGTAATCCGCCATCAGCTGATGGCAGACGCCTTCGTTGATATCCATAAGATGG
>DOSQ01000090.1:3826-4581 GCA_003512125.1 Acidaminococcaceae bacterium | reverse complement strand
GGATACCCTGTTCATTTGTGAACTGACGGAACTTTTTGTGATTGTCCGCCTGCTTTTCGGTGGCGCAGGGGGCGTAGTGGTCAAAGAACAGGATGACTTTTTCCGGATCGAAGACCGTTTCGCCACCCATTTCGTAAAACGATTTCACGGTCTGGTAATACAGATCGTTGATGCCGGCAATGTCTACGTCGCAGATTACGATTTCACCGGCGTGGACAGAATCTTTGCCGGCTTTTTTTGCCAGCAGTTTTTCAATGGCATGCATGATGGAAACCTCCTTTTTACATTACAGGATGCTATAAACAGGCAACCGTTTGAACGGTTTCTTTCGGTTATCCGCTATATTTTTCCAAAAACGGAAGCATCTTTTCCAATACGAATTCAGGCTGTTCTTCCGGAACAAAGTGACCGCACTGGGGAACAGCGGCGCCTTCAATATTACTGGCCAGCGGTTTCCATTTTTCTATTACGTTCCAGAGTTTTCCGACCACGCCGTTCTGCCCCCATAACAGCAGCAGAGGAGTTTCAATCTTCTTCTTGCGGTCCGGTTCATCAAGCTTCATGTCGATGGTAGCACTGGCGCGGTAATCTTCGCAGATGCCGTGGACGGTGCGGATATCGCTGAAGCAGCGGGTATATTCCGCCAGCACATCCGGCGGGAAGTTAGCCCGGGCTGCGGGACCTATCTTCAAATTCAGATTATAATTGATAAACCGGTCCGGATCTGCGGAAAGTGCCGTTTCGGGGAACCCTTT
>DOSQ01000090.1:0-3776 GCA_003512125.1 Acidaminococcaceae bacterium | reverse complement strand
CCCTGGATGTAGAAGAACCAGTGCCAGTATTTGGTGGCAAATTCTTCGTTGGTTTCTTTGTACATGTCATACGTGGCGATAATGTCCATCAGGGTGCAGCTCTTTATTTTTTCCGGGTGATCCATGATCATGCGGTGCAGTACCCGTGCGCCCCGGTCGTGTCCGGCCACATGGAACCGTTCAAAGCCCAGCGCCTGCATTACTTTCACCTGATCGTCAGCCATGGCGCGTTTGGAATAGTTAGAATGGTCGGGAAGGCCTTCCGGCTTACTGCTGTCGCCATACCCGCGCAGATCGGTGATGACAACGGTGTAATGCCTCGTCAGTTCCGGTGTCAGGAAGCGCCACATCAGGTGCGTCTCCGGATGCCCGTGCACCAACAGGATTGCTTCTTTCCCGCTGCCGCCGATGAGCGTGTTGATTTCAATTCCGGGTTCGGTTTCAATGTGTGTCTGTCGGAATCCGGGAAAGTACTTTTCATCAATTGCCATCATAAACTCCTCCCTGTTTTGTTATGGATTGAAATATGGAATGCTTTCTTAATAATTAGTATCCGATTTTTTAAAAGATTTGTAAAATACTCTTTTTTAATATTCTTATAGCTTTTTGCTATAAGAAATTGTATAATGTTGACAGCACAAACGAACCGGAGGTCTTTATGACACTGACACAGCTTCGCTATTTCTATGCGGCCGGAAAATTCCAGAATATCAGCCAGGCTGCGGGAGCCCTGCATGTTTCGCAGCCAACCCTTTCTGTGGCCATACGGGCCCTGGAAAAAGAAACCGGACTTCACCTGTTTTACCGTATGGGTAAGCAGATCGTCCTGACCGAAGACGGACAGGTTTTGCTGGCGAAGATCACACCCCTGCTGGACCGGTTCCAGCAGCTGGATGAGGAAATACAGGATATGGCCCACCGTAAGAACCATATCCGCATGGCCGTGCCGCTGCAGATCGGCGTAAAGCTGCTGCCGGCTCTGTTTACAGAGTTTCCCCGTGCCTTTCCGGAGCTGACCTTCGACATCGTGGAAGCAGGGGGAATCGATGCGCTGCCCATGATTGAACGGGGCGAGCTGGACATTTCCGTAACCAATTATGACGATCACTTTATTCCTTCGCTGCGGTATCATACCATTGGGAAAAGCGAAATCTGTTTCTGCACGGGGAAGAACCATCCCCTGGCAGGCAGAATGTCCGTTTCCATCCGCTCCGCCGCAAAGGAACCGCTGGTGTTGCTGAACGGGGGCTTTTTCATTACCCGCCGGCTGAACGAGATGTTTCAGGAAGCGGGCGTTTCACCCCGGGTTCTTTTGTACAGCGGCCAGTTGCATACTATAAAGCACCTTGTACGGACCGGGGTTGCATCCACCTTCCTGATGCGGCAGGCCATCTGCCTGGAAGATGATATTGCGATGCTGTCCATGGAGCCGGTGCAGACCATCCATACAGGTATCGTGACGCGCCGGGACAGGCCGGTTTATCATGACGAGGACCGGCTTTTCCGGTTCATCCGGCAGATAATTCTAGCGTGTTGATACAACAAAGTTTTCCAGATACAACCTGAGGTAAATTCAGATTATGCGTTTTGAACTACCGATACAGTCAGTTAAGTTGAGAAAAGAAATCAGAAGCATCCTGAAGAGAGACATAGTACTGACAGTCTCCCTGTTGCTGGCGCTGGTTTCTTCTCTTTTTTTTAAACCGACTCCTGCTTACATAGACTTTCCCGTACTGGGCATGCTGCTGTCCTTTATGCTGGTGGTAGCCGGCTTCCGGAAGCTGCAGGTGCTGGAAAAAGCCGCCAGCTTCCTGTTTGTGCACTGCAGCACCACACGGCACGTGGCGGCCGTATTGGTCGGGCTTCCATTTTTCACATCCATGCTTGTCACCAATGACGTCTCCCTGCTGATTTTTGTACCCCTGGCCCTGATCACCGGCAAACAGCTGAAACTGGACGTAGGGCGGATCGTGATATTCCAGACACTGGCTGCCAATCTGGGCAGTGCCTGCACCCCTATGGGGAACCCACAGAACCTGTTCATCTATTACCATTACCAGCTGACCACCAGCTACTTTTTTTCCGTGCTGGGGCCGCTGTCTGTACTGAGCGCTCTGTGGCTGGCCATTCTGGTGCACGGACTGCCCAACCGCAGACTGCAGCTGGAACACAGCGAAACGGAAACCGGCCCGCGCTCCCGGATCCTTGTCTTTTCCGGCCTGCTGCTGCTGTGCTTCCTTTCGGTGTTGCACGTAATAAGCCCCCTTGTGTGTACCGCCGCCGTAGTGGCCGTGGTAGCCGCGGTGGACCGCAGCCTGCTGAAACAGGCGGACTACTCCCTGCTGCTGACCTTTATCGGCTTTTTCATCTTTATCGGCAACCTGTCCCATTGGGATGCCATCCGGCAGCTGCACCAGTACCTGCACCATGCCCGGGGTATCGTATACCTGGCCGGCATCGTGGCCAGCCAGTTTATCAGCAACGTGCCTGCCGCCATGCTGCTGGCCGGTTTCACCCGCAACGCCGGGGAACTGCTGCTGGGGGTTGACGTAGGCGGGCTGGGCACCCTGATCGCCTCCATGGCCAGCGTGATCAGCTACAAGCTGTACGCCAATGCCTATCCCCATCAGGTGATGAACTACCTGCGCATGTTTTTGTTCTACAACTTCGCCGGACTGATCGGAATCGGGGGGATCGTGTACTGGTGGATGGTGAGGTAAAACCATATTGTTCACAATTTTTTCACAAAAATTTGCTATATTTAGTGTTTTTTCAAAAAAGGACAAAAATGGTCTTTGAATGTGAAATTTTCTTCACAGTTTTTTTGAAAAAACACTTTATTTTTTTGTTGACTGCCTCTAAACTTTGACTTGTGCCAGGCGAAAGGAGGCTGATACATTGCGGTTATTCCGATGGCGAGCCCGGAGTTCAGGTGGAAGAGTATATAACGGCGAATATTATGCAGAATGCGAAGAACAGGTTATTGACTTCATCCACAAAAATTATGGGTATGTTACAAACATTGAAAGGATAAAAGATAAAAAGGCCTTTCAGCGTTGGTTTGAACCGCGTTTGCAATTCTCAAATAAGGAAAGGGCGATTTTTTACAAACAGCTATCCACATTGTTGGATGCGGGTATTCCTATTGTGAAAGGAATAGAGATGGTTGCCGGGAGGCTAAGCGAAAAGTTCAAGCCGGTTTGTATGCGGCTAAATCTGAGCCTGCAAAGCGGTCAACCTTTATCTTATGCAATGTCTTTACAGCCGGACATATTCTCAAGGATGAATGTATCGGTTGTTGAGGCTGGAGAGGTGAGTGGACAGATTTCCCAGGTTCTTCTTTCTCTTTCAAATTTTTACAAGCAGCAGGATGAGCTTGCAAAACTGGTACGTAATGTCTGTATATATCCAGGTTTCTTGCTGGTATTGGCTTTTCTTACATTTGTTTTTTTTAGTGTAAAGCTGGTACCCTCTTTTGCAGAGCTATATCAATCGCTTGGGGTAAAGGAGACTTTACTTTTGCAGATACTGCTTTCAATTTCCAATCAGTTGCAAAATCATACGGTTGCTCTTTCCTGTATGTGTTTGATTAGCGGTAAGTTGTTATTGTTGCAACGTGCAAAAATCTTTTCCTTGCTGATGTGTTTTCCCGGAATCAGGAGAATGCGCCATTCTTTTTTGGAAATACGTTTTACAAGATTGATGGCGCTGATGCTGCATAGCGGTATTTCTTTCCCGGAAGCTATTCTGCGTGCTTCTGTTGCGTTGACCGATAC
>DOSQ01000190.1:2133-5445 GCA_003512125.1 Acidaminococcaceae bacterium | reverse complement strand
CGTTCTTCCCGGAACCGGAGCGCCTGTCCTAACGACCCATCGGACAGATGCGCCAGCAGGTCCGCTTCGGTTTCGGGAATTTCTTTATGAAGCAGCGCTTTTTTTGTTTCCTCCACAGAAAGCGGCGTGAACCGCACCTGGATCACCCGGGACAAAATCGTGGGCAGCAGGCGGCTGACAGAAGAGGCCACCAGAATGAAAAACCATCTGTCCGGCGGTTCTTCCAGCAGCTTCAGCAGCGAATTGGCCGCCTCCGTATTCATCGTGTCCGCCTCGTTAATAATACAGATCTTATGTTTTGACAGTGTGGGCCCGAATGCAGACTGTTTGATCAGGCTGCGGATCTGGTTTACGGAAATGATTTTTGTTTTTTTCTTTTCCTGTTCCTCATCTGTCATGGGATCAAAATACAGATAATCCGGATGGGCAAAGTTTCCGGTCTCAAAATTCAGCAGGCGACAGCTTTCACAGTGGTTGCATGGTCGCGCCCCCTGCGCAGAGCCCAGGCACAGAAACGCCCTGGCAAACTCTTTGGCCAGCAGGCACTTGCCGATTCCCTCCGGTCCATAGAACAACAGGGCATGAGGCCGCTCTTCCCGGTTGAGAAACCGTGCCAGAAAATCCTTATTCTGTTGATGCCCTACAATTTGGTCAAACATGTTGCACCTGTAAACAGTTTAAAATCCGGCATCCACTAATATTTTCCGAATCTCTGCCTGCACTGCGTCTGTATTCTGCAGTGCAGATACTTTCTTAATGCGTTCCGGATTGGCATTCGCCAGCAGTAAAAAACCTGTCCGCACTTTTTTCTGGAAGTCCAGGCCTTCCTGTTCAAAACGGTCCTGCACACCCCGGTCGGCCCTGCGCTGCAACAGTGCTTCCGGCGCAGCGTCCAGCAGGATCGTCAGTTCCGGCTGTACGTCGTCCGCAGCAAATTGGCAAAGAGCCTTCACTTTGTCAGTCTCAATGCCCCGGACAAACCCCTGGTACACCATTGTGGAATCGGCAAAGCGGTCGCATAGCACTATTTTACCTGCTGCCAGCGCAGGCTTAATGACTTTTTCCACATGCTCTGCCCGGGCTGCCAGATATAACAGCACTTCCGTCCTCGGATTCACAGCGGTGTCCGCATCCAGCACTACGTTGCGGATCCGTTCCGCCAGTTTCGTACCCCCTGGTTCCCGTGTGGTCACCACTTCATAGCCCCGGTCCAGCAGGTACCGGGCCGTCAGCTGCAGCTGGGTCGTCTTGCCGCTTCCGTCTACGCCTTCCATGGTAATAAAAAAACCTTTTTTCATAATCTGCACCTCTGTTTGACAGGTTATTCGTCCAGCACCCGCACCGTCTGCAGGGAAACATCCGCCGGACCACTGACAGGCAGGCCCTGCTGTTTCATAAGTGAGCACCATTCAATCATCTTATCCGTAAACCGTTCCCCGGGCAAAATCACGGGAATGCCCGGCGGATAAAAGCTTACCGGCTCGGCACAGATGTGCCCGCCTGCTTCTTCCAACGGTATTGTTTTCTTTTTTCCGTAAAACACATCCCGCATAGGCAATGCGGCTTCCGTCACCGGAATTTCTGCCTGCTGCGCTTGCTCTCTTTTCAAAGCTTCCTTTTCCAGTATTTTGACCCGTTCCACAGATCTGGCTTCCAGCAGATTCTGCACCGGGCACAGTTTCTGCAATGTTCTGCAGATCCGGTTCACCGTATCCTGCCACTGCACCGGCACCCAGTCCGCATACGTCACAAGGAACAAAACATTTTGCGGGTCCACCAGTTCTACTGCTATTTTCTCTTTGCGCAGGGCTTCCCCGGCGGTAACGCCGCTGATGCCCCACTCTTTCAGATTTATGGTTACCTTTGTTTTATCCAAAGCGGAAATTCCGTATCTGCCAGCCACATCTTCCGGACGGATTACCCGCAGTCCCGGAATCTTTTCTAATGCAAGGCGTAAAAGATCCGCCGCCCGCAACGCATCCTCCATCATAGAAGCACCCTTATCGGCCAATTGAGCCCTGGCGGCATCCAGAGACCCCATCAGCAGATAATTAGGACTTGTTGTCGTAAGCAAACTCATTACATCTGCCGCATGCTGCAGATCAACCCGTGTTCCTTTCACATGCAACATGGAACATTGGGTCATCGCACCAGTGATCTTGTGCGTACTCTGGGCAGCCATATCCGCGCCGCACTGTATGGCGGAAGGCGGGAACTTTTCATGGAATCCCAGATGGGGACCGTGCGCCTCATCCACCAGCAGCACTGCATGATTGGCGTGAGTAATCTCCGCAATCTGTTTCACGTCCGCAGCCATTCCAAAATAATTGGGAGAGGTCAGCAGCACCGCTTTAAGATCCGGATGCAGCGTAAACGCTTCTTTCACCTGCTCCGGCGTAACCTGCCCCTGCATGCCAAACTCTTTTACATAAGCCGGCTGCACATAAACGGGCACCGCGTCTGCCAAAATCAGACCGCCCATCACGCTGCGGTGGGCATTCCGGGGCACCATCACTTTATCGCCCGGCTGCAGCGCCGTCATCAGCATGACATGGATAGCGCCCGTTGTCCCGTTCACCGAATAGAAGCAGGCGTCACTGCCATATAACTTTGCCGCCTCTTCCTGCGCTGCTTTGATGCAACCGGAAGGCGCGTGTATATCGTCCAGTTCGTTCATGAGGGAAACGTCCAGCCGCAATGCGGTGGAACCCAGCAGGGAACGCAGCGGTTCCGCCATGCCCCGGCCGCCTTTATGGCCCGGCGTATGCAACGGATACACCTGTTCCTGCAAGTACTGTTCCATTGCCTCCACTAATGGTTGTTTCACGACAGTTTCCCCCTTTGACAGTACTCTTTATTTTACCATATTATAGGAAATCGTCCAACCTTCAATTCCCGGCAGATACAGATAAAAACAAAAAAATTGTGTCGGTCCGATATAATTTTCCTTAGTTTTTTCTTAATATTGTATTGACATAAGAAAAAATAAAGGACTATACTATACATAGTTTTCAAAAATTACTTGTTAGAGGAGCCTATCATGACAAATAAAGAAAAATCTGCCCAGGTAGATGCCAAAGCCAAAGAGATCATTGAAGAAAGCCGGAAACAAAGCAACGGCAAACAGTTTATCCTGTGGATGGCGGCACTGGTAATCGGCGGCGCACTGGGCTGGATGAACAATCCCTCCCTGAACGAGCTGTTCAATTTTATTGCCACTATCTTCACCCGCATGTTCCAGTTCATCGCCGTGCCCACCATTGCGCTGGCAGTCATCACCACACTGTCGGCATTGGGCGCCAAAAAAGACAC
>DOSQ01000190.1:0-1958 GCA_003512125.1 Acidaminococcaceae bacterium | reverse complement strand
AGGTGCGGCGCAGGTTCCCCAGAATTTAGGAAAGCTTTCTTACTATGATCATTTCCTTTCCGTAGTTCCCAATAATATTTTAAATCCCTTCCTGTCCGGCAACGTGCTGTCTGTGCTGTTCATCGCTGCCGCTGTGGGCCTGGCCCTGGCCTTTATGCCGAAAACGGAAAACCGGGAAGTGCTGCTGAAAGGCATCAACGGCCTGCAGGAAGTTTTGTTCACCCTGATCCGTGCTATCCTGTATGTGCTGCCTGTTGGCATTTTAGCATTTGCCGGCCAGCTGGCCGCCCAGATTGAAGCCGGCGTTATCGTAGGCGCGCTGGGCAAATACACCGCGGTTGTCATCGGCGGCAACCTGCTCCAGTTCTTCATCGTGCTGCCGCTGTTCCTGCTGGTCCGGGGCCTGAACCCGGTAGATATCATGAAAAAGATGTCCCCGGCCCTGGCGGTTGCATTGTTTACCAAAAGCTCCGCCGCCACCCTGCCGGTAACCCTGGCTTCCGCTGAACAAAACGTGAAAGTCAATCCCCGGGTATCCCGCTTCGTGCTGCCCATCTGCACCACCATCAACATGAACGGCTGTGCCGCTTTCATCCTGGTCACTTCCTTATTTGTGATGCAGAATTCCGGCATGAACCTGACCATGGGTGCCATGATTTCCTGGCTGTTCGTAGCGGTGCTGGCTGCCATCGGCAACGCCGGCGTCCCCATGGGCTGCTACTTCCTGACCCTGTCCCTGATGAGTTCGGTAGGTGCGTCCATCGGCATCATGGGCGTTATCCTTCCTATTTACACGATCATTGACATGATTGAGACAGCGGAAAACGTGTGGTCCGACTCCTGCGTCTGCGCCATGACCAACAAAGATCTGAAAGGCGTATTGGAAGAAGACTAATCCAGAAAAGATTGAAAGTACCGGCTGCGATTACATTTGCAGACCGGTACTTTTTTATGGATTATTATTTTTTATATTCATTAATACGTTTTAATTACGCAACGTCATCTGTCCCATTCACAGACGAAGGCATTCCCGCCTGTGCCGTCGGTTATACCGTTTTCCCGCAGGTTCTTGTAGTTCCAGTAATACAATCCATAAAACAGTTCCTCTTCTCCGGAACTGCTGTCCGTATCCGCTTTTACATAGGTAACGGGTTCGCCAGGAATCATACGGTAATGTCCGAATTTCTCAAAGTATTCGTTATCATAGCCGCTGTCATTGATCAGCCGGTATAGGCGGTCATTTTTTCCGTCATCGCCCACCGCTGCTAAATGACCGCCTATGGATTCACAGAACTGCTGCGCATCTTCCATAGAATTACCGATATCGGAGAACACCAGATAATGATGTCCTTTATATTTGATTGCTTCTTTGGGAATAAAGGCACTGGCTGAATCTTTCTCATAATAAATCACACGGGCCGGTTCGGTAATATACGTAGAATGTATGATCTCTGCAGCTAAAAGTGCGGACAACACATCCGAATAGTAGATACCGTTGTAATACCCCCTGTAGCGCCCCGGTCTGTGAGCCGGCCTGTGATTCCACCAATGATCTTTTGGCGGTTTTGGGGCACGGCGCCATACATGCATGTTTTCATAGGTCCGTTTAACAGGCGGGCGAAGCAGATCTTTTCTAGGTCCCGGTTTTCTGTGTTTCCAATATTTGGGTCTATGCATATCCGGTTTCACAATTTTTTGCTTCGGTTCGTGCATCTTTGGTCTTGTGACATCATGTTTCGGTTCATAAACCTTTGGTTTTGTAACGTTTTGCTTCGCCTCATGTACCGTTGGTTTTGCAACGTCGTGTTTTGATTGTTGAATTTTCGGACGCAGGCTTTCACTCCTTGTTTCTTTAGGTTTCGGTTGATGCATCGTCGGGCGTGACAAACCCGGTTTGGGCCGATGCATCGTCGGACGTTGCGAACCCGGCCTTGGCTGCTGCATCGTCGGGCGCGGCG